>JAUUVJ010000371.1 GCA_030589605.1 Candidatus Hodarchaeota archaeon
AACTGTAAAAATTAATTACAAAAACTTTTATTAAACGAAAATATGAAATTCTAACACCTATCATAAAGAGTTTTGGCTTCAGAAAGTAAACAAAAGATAAATTGAAAATAAATTTATAAAAATTCAATCTGATGGGAAGATTAGGGGTCACTTTGTGAATGGACTCGTTAGATAAATTCAGTATAGACGGTTTAGATGAGCTAGATACCCAAATAAAGATATTTCACTTAGGTATTGAATCTTTCAGTCCCTATGCTGGAAGTGGTAAGGTTGATATGATCATCCGTTCTGAAAATGGAGACTCTGTACGATATGCTGATATCAAAGTTTGCTCTGGGGTTAAAACAGATGACAATACATTAACTTGGGAGTTAGATATAGGCTTTTTTATGCAGAATGAGAGTTTTATTATACTAACTGCTCGTTTACCAGAGAATGACAAGTCAATTCAGAAACATCACTTTATAATAGAATCATCTGAATTTCTTTCAATCATGAAAAAACATAAATTGATCACAAAGAATGATAAATGGATTTTAGCTGTCCCATATTCTGATATTGAACTGATTAACAAAAAATCTAAAAAGAAGCTCACTAGTGCAATAAGTAAGGCTATGAAGAAATATTTTGACAATTGGGATGTTTTATTAGATTGGAAAAGCCGTTATCAGTCAGAATGAGTATATCCCTGAATTTTGATTAATTTCTGTCCCAATTGTTTGATATTTTTCATTATTCTAAACATATAATCCTTTACTAGGTTCTAAAGACTCACCTTGAGTAACTTGGCGATTACGTTCAGCTAATTCCATTAATGATTTTTGAATTTTTTCTGCATCTTGCAATAATTTAGCAGTATCGATATTTAAATCTTTGACCTTATTAATAGCGTCAATTAGTTTAGCAGCACCACCAGGATCAGGATAAGGAGTTGTAATCGGAACAAGAAATGAAAATCCCTCAATAGAAGTGAGAAGAGCTTCATTCATTATCGCTCCAGAAAGCCCAGAGATGAATCCTGTTCGAGGTTTGGGAAAGTTAAATTTCTTTAATTCTTCATTATTTTCATATACCTGCGGTTCTGCAACAAGGTAAATATCTCCCTTCTTTGGCTCATGAGGGTCTGCTATAAAACCATCAAGACAGATCACCTGCTTTGTTCCGATACCTATTGCCCATCCTAACATTGCATGTGCAAGATAGTAATAAGCTTGAGGAGGACAAGGAGATTCTCCTATCAAAACAACTATCTTCCTTTCATTACATCCATAAATTCTGTATGGATAAGCTAAAACTCCATCAATGAACACAGAAACAGGTGGGATCAGTGGAGAACGAATAGATCCGATCCATTTTAATTCAAGTTCCTCAATAATGTGTTTAGCTGCAATATTCCCTACTAATCCATGTCCTGGAAAACCAACTACAATCCACTCAGGTTCAATGTCAGTCGAACATTCGCAAACTGTTTCGCCAGGTTCTGATCGTATTACAAAAGATGATTTATTATCCATAATTACACCTCTACAAAATTGTTAAGTAGAATAATAATATATTTTACAATGAAATCCTAACTTAATAATTTTTCTACATTGAAACGAGAACTTTATATTAATCCTCTTTTACGAAGTTTATATATTAAACCAGAATTTACTTAATCCTTAACAGTTTGAATTAACGATGGTTGAGAATCAATTGAGAAATTCACTTCAAAATATCTTGAGTTTCAGTAAAAACCATCGTATACTTTCATTGTTCATTATCTCATTGATTTTAACTTCATCTATAGCAACTATAGTGTTAATCTCTGTAATATTACCTCTTTTTTCAATACCAGATTTTTCTGTCAATTCTTTCAATATAAAAAGTGTTGAAGAGGGAACTGTATATGCAGATTTTAATTTTAACTTTTCTGCTCCCGTGAAATCAGATATCGCAATAAAGAAAATAAAAATTAAGCTATATCAAGAGAATTATTCAGAGAAAATGATATTAGCTGAAGGATATTCCTTACAATCTTTTTCGATCAAGAAAAATGAAATAATTCTAGAAAATATTTCATTCCTTTTCGAAGTTCCTGTTATTGAGGATTTAATGAAAGTTTTGCTTGAAGAAGAAAAGATAGGAATAACTGGAACTATATATTTTCCTATAGGATTTTCTATTCCTTTTTCATACGAACCAAAAAACATCGGTGGAAACATTTTACCTTCATTAGATATTTTAGAAGCTCATCCAGTGTCACCTGGTTCAATTTTAGAAATCTTAGTTTCTCTCGATAATCCTCATGATATCACATTGAACTTAACAATGGGCTCATTTGATTTGATAGAACCAGAATATGGAACACTAGGGAATGTTTCTTTACCAGAACTGTCAATTCCATCTAAATCATCAAATATTACTATGCTTTTGCAAACAGAAACAGAGGTTATGACTTGGATGTTTGAGAAGATATTGAATAATGGTACCATCCAAGCTGAAATTCAGAATTTTGATGCAATTTTTATGTTCGGTGAAAAAAAAGTTAATATTGCAGTGGAAAAAGGTCCAAACTTTACATGGGGTAATTTTGATCCAAGTTTGAAAGTATTAAATATTTCAAATCCTAGTTTGATCGATGCTAGTTTCGATGTTGGTATAGCTTTTTATGGAAACCCACTTTGGGGTTACAATATTTCTGCTGAATCTGATGGCCAATGGAGTATTTCTTTAGATTTTTATCATATAATTGAAAATGAACGACAGATGGTGGGAAATGGTAGTACAAACATGACGGTTACCGTTAATAGAAATGAAATGGCATTTATTAAGGTTCATATCAATGTTTTCCTTTTTGCTTTTGCAGAAATGATCCTCAAATGGAATTTTGAAATAGATATCCAGAATGGGAAATTAGGCTTACAATTCTACGATGTTTCTCTAGAAATAGATTTTGAGCGTCATATAGGAATATAAATCAATTATAGATCACTAAACGCTGTATGGATAGAAACAAAAGTACTAGAAATCGAAAGTTTCAGTGCTTTCGAAAACACGACATCCAGTAGAACTTATTTCAAAAGGAAAAGATGATTTGCTTTGCTTCAAACCTCTCATTTTAACTACTTCGATTGAACGTTCCCTATCACGTCCAATTTTTTTATGGTAAAGTCTGACCACACCATAAGCGAGAAACTCTTCAACAGTGAAAGGCATTTCACTTGATCCTAGTTCCAACGTTGTTAATGATACAGTTTTCCTACCAGCTAACATACCAAATAATTTATGCAGTTCTCGTCTCATTGAGAATTTGTCTTTAAACAAGAATGAAAAAGCATTAAGAGGATCAATCATTAATCTTATAGCGCCTGTACTATCTATTTTATCTTGGAGTTGATCAATCATAAAGTTTAGACTAGGTCCTCCATCTTTCATCCCTTGTTTGTGAATAGAATATAGAACATTTGTTGCCGAATAATCCAAGATTGTAAGAAGCTCTTCACGTTCTAAAAATTCTAAATCCCAGCCAAAAACTCCCATAGTAGTTAGTACATGATGACGAGGTTCATTCAATGTCACTAGAATACCAGGTTCGCCTTTTAAACATCCTTGTATAACAAATTCAGTTGAAAGAGTTGTCTTACCACTTCCTGGGCCACCCGCTACCACAATCACCCAACCTAATGGAAATCCCCCTCCTAGAATTCCATCTAATCCTTCGATACCACTACTAACTAATTCAATTTTATTCTTTGACATGAATGCTTCACTTCTTTTCTGACTTTTCATTAGCAATATAGAGCTCTAATTCACGTTCTAATATTTTCAACTCGGAAATTGGTAGAGTTTGAGGTGAACAAGGGATTAAAAGATTCACTCCTTTGATAAGAACCTCATCACGAATATGTTGGATAAAACGAATAACAGGTTTAAAGTCATTTTGAATGATCAAATATTCAATTCCGTCTAATATGGTAATAGATTGTTTTGATTTTGAAATAAATTCCTGAATAGTATGGGATATCATTGTAAGCTGAACTGGATCAATTGTTTTTTCCCCCTTACGACGAGTTAACCAAAAAATTGCTGATGTATTAAGTTTGTAATTCTGACTAATATGTAAGGGAAAACTTCTCGTTATACATAACCCAGGGATGCCTTTAGAGACACCTTTAGCAAATAGGCTAAAAGCGTGTTTGGGTTTCTCTTCCTTAATGAGATAAGTAATTCCTGCCTTTAAGAATACTTTTTCTTCACTTTTAACTATTTTCCGTTTGCGACGAGTCATTTTTTACATCCTAGATTATTTATTCAAGAGATCCTAAATACTTAGCACTTATTGCGACTAATTCTATTTTTGGAGGATCGTGTTTTTGTATTCAAAGATTCTTGACTCTAAGTAATTTAAGATTACATTAGTTAATATCTCTTAAATTATAAAAATATCTTAATACTAATTCTTCTTTCAGCTTATTTTATATCTTATAGTTATATCATGATAATATTTCATAACTATTTCCAGTTTTTTCGAAAGGTTTAAACTATTATTAACTTAATGTTTTATGGAAAAAAC
>JAUUVJ010000298.1 GCA_030589605.1 Candidatus Hodarchaeota archaeon
ATGGCGTATCGAGAAAACAGGGTATGGTATTGTAGCATTCATCACCAACCATGGTTTTTTGAGCAATCCCACTTTTCGTGGGATGCGTCAGCAATTAATGAAGTCATTTGATGAAATTTATATTCTTGATCTCCATGGAAATATAAGAAGTAAGGAAAAATCGCCTGATGGGGTAAAAGACGAAAACATTTTCGATATTCAACAAGGGGTTTGTATTACTATTTTCATTAAGAATCCTCGGAAGAATGATAAAACACACATTCATAGGTCAGATTTATGGGGATCACGTGATGAGAAATTTGTTTTTTTGAAAGAAAATGATATCTCAACAATCGAATGGAAAAAAGTAGAATCGTTTAGTCCTTGGTACATGTATTATCCTTTACACATGGAACAATGGGATAAATACAAATTGGGATGGTCAATTCCTGATATATTTTCTTCCTATTCTGTTGGTATTATGACGGGTTTGGATAATTTAACTATTAAAGACACCCCACAGGAAGTTCAAAAGGTAGTTGAAGATTTTATTTGGCTTTCTAAATCTAATTTCATGATGAAATATGATTTACCAAAAGAAAGGCGACAATGGTCTTATTCAAAAGCGAAAAAAGATCTCCTAGCAAGTGGTTTATCATCTAGTACGGATAAAATACAAATATCCAAAAAAATTAAGAAGATGATTGTACCGATTCTTTATCGTCCTTTTGATACGCGATTTACGTTTTTTACAGGAAGATCTCGTGGTTTTCACGAACGACCACGGGGAACTATAATGAATCATATATTGAAAGGCAAGAATCTGGGGTTAATTGTATCTCGAAACTCAAAACCCTCTACATGGAGAGATGTACTGATAACTGAAAACATAATTGAATTAGGGGTAATAGCTACTAGACCAGGAAATAATGCTCCTCTTTTTCCTCTATATTTATTTGAAGAAACAGACTTAGGAATACAAAGGACTATTAATTTTACTCAAGACTTTAGAAAATTCATTCAAGAAATGCAAAAAATGTACAAATCTGATAAAGAAATTAAACCAGAGAAACTTCTATATTACATGTATGCAATACTTCATTCTATTAATTATAGAGAGAATTTTGAAGAATTCCTTAAAATTGACTATCCAAGAATACCATTCACAAATAATAAGGGGTTATTTGATGATCTTGTGAAAATTGGTAAACGACTAATTAACTTACATCTAATGGCACCGAATTTCATTGAGGGAGAATTTAAGGAAAACCAAATTCAAATAACTAGGTTAAACAACTCTCCAATTGTAAAAAGAATTCAATATCTGAATGATGACTGTTTATATATCAATAATGATACTTTTTTTAAAGGAATATCAAAGAATGTTTTTGAATTTCGTATTGGAAGTTATAAAGTTTGTCAAAAGTGGTTAAAACGCCATAGAGGCGAAGTTCTAAAAGAAAGAGGAATACAAGAGTTTATGAAAGTTGCAACAATAATCGATAAAACGCTAGAGTTTATGAGTGACATAGATGATCTAATAAACAAACATGGAGGGTGGGATTTTTCTTTCCTACATTAATAGAAAAAAAGGGGAAAAGAGGAGAAATTAGCTATTTTTCTCGACCAAATTTTGCGAAGATACCTATTCCTACAATGATAACAACGATACAATAAACAATTAATACCAATAGGTCGTAAATAACCGTTTCACTTGTGATCGCTGCTCCTCTTAAGAGAATCGAGGTTAATGCGTCTGTTACATAGTAGCTTGGTACTAATTGTCCTATATCGGATGATCCTGGTACAAAAGTTCCAAAAAACATCTGAGGAAGGATGAAAATAAAACTAATTCCAGTTGCTGCTCCTGGGGTTTTAGCAAGGGAGGCTGCTATTAAACCAAATCCTACACTGATTAAAGCTAATAACATTACCATTATGAATGAGAGCAATAGTCCAGTTAGCTCTGCTTGAGATTTAAATCCCAAAAGACTAGCTACTGCAAAGACTATTCCAACTTGGAGAATGGCAGTAGCCATATTTGCAAGCATACTGCTCAGTATCACCTCACTTGGAGAAGTGGGTGTTAGTTGGATACGTCGAAGTAATCCTTTAGATCTTTGTTCTGTAAAAGCATCTGCTACAATCATTGTGATAAAAATAGCTGCAAAAGCAAACATACCTGGTGCCATTAAATCAAATTGGGTTGTATGCTCAGAATCGACTTCAGCTGGATTTCCAAGACGAATTGGTGATTGAGGAGCGTTTGTTGCACTTTCTCCGTAGAGAGTAGTGAACAACAGTTGTTGAATTAGTGGGGGAATGGCACTACTAGCTATGAGTGACCCTTGGTCTACAAATAATTCAACAGTCACATTCGTCCAAGTACTTGGATTCGTGGAATTTAGCCAATAGGAATCAATACTTGCTCCAAAATCAGTCGGGATAACTATTAAAGCAGATATCTTACCTTGAGCTAAGTCATTTTCACCTGTTTCACTATCTGAGTAACTTGTGTTCACAAAAACCTCATTTTCAGATATATTTCCAATAAAATATTCAGACCAGACGGTATTGTCTAAGTCAACTATACCGACAGTGTATGTGGAATTACCAATTGCGGAACCTCCACCAAATGCTAACCCAAAAGCTCCAGTTAAGACAATCGGAAATAAAATTGCTAAGAACAGGGTTGCGGGGACTCTGTAAAGTGATTTAATTTCTTTATTCAAAAGGGCATTAATTCTTCTAATATTCATTATCTCTACCTCATTCACGAATTTTTTTTCCAGTTATTTTGAGAAACACTCCTTCCAAGTCATTTGCGTTATGTTCTTGCATTAAAGCTTGGGGTGTGTTAAGAGCTATTATTTTTCCCTCATCAATGATTCCAACCCGATCACATAAAGCTTCGGCTTCTTCGATATAATGAGTTGTCAATATAACAGTTTTATTTCGTTCTTTGAGATTTTTTACAAAACCCCATGTAGCTCTACGAGATTGAGGATCCATAGCAACTGTTGGTTCGTCAAGAAACGCAATTTCTGGGTCATTGATTAAAGCCATCACTAGACTAATTCTTCTGATCATACCCCCACTATAATTTCCTGCACGGCGGGTAGCTCCTTCGACTAATCCTACTAGTTCCAATAATTCTTCCGTTCGTTGTTTTAATACCTTTTTAGGTACATTATGCAAATTTCCGAACAGTTCTACGTTTTCTCTACCTGTAAGATAAGGATAAAATGCTGGTTCCTGTGGACAAACTCCTATAAGCTTACGAATCTCATTGATGTGGCTTTTTATATCAAATCCACCAACAAAAGCCGTTCCACTAGTAGGTTCGAGTAAACCAGTCATTATGGAGATGGCAGTAGTTTTCCCTGCACCATTAGGTCCCAGTAGACCAAAGAGTTCTCCAGATTTGACCTCAAAACTCAGATCATTAACTGCAGTGAAGTCACCAAATTTTTTGAAAAGGTTTTGGACCTTAATTCCATTCTGTTTCATTTTAATTACCTCATGTTTTATGTTTTAATTTTTCTCCTTCTTGAAAGTGAAAAAGAAGATTTTCTAGTTCTTTTGTAGGTTCTGATTTCAGGTTTTTTATTGCAAACCATATTCCTTCTTCAATTACAATATCTAACGTAAATCCATTAGCATGTAATACTAGAAGATATTGTAAATATCGTATCTGGTTTTCAAGGGCTAAATGTAACTTACTATCATCAATTTGTGAAAAACCTGAGTAAGCAACTTCTACCTGAAGTGAAATTTGTTTAGTCAGAATATTCCCGACAAAGTAAAATTTGATCCATTCAGAAGTATAAACGGTTAACGATAATTCATCTGGAGTATCAATTGTTGAAGAAATCTCTTCAAGATCATTTAGAAGGTTTTTATAGTGTTGATTTAGTTCTTTTTTTTTCATCGTCTTTATTAATCCTTAATTTCTATTTTTCAAATGAAAAAAAAAGAGGAGATTTAACTCTCATCTTCTGTGTCCAATATATCCAATCCTAATACTGCTAAACATGCCATCCCTAGACCAAGGGGTAGAGTCATATCTTGTACTGGTGTTGATTGTACTATAGCAAGAACAGATATTATAACACTTGCAATTCCCATTGCTAACGGAATTGCTAAGAGAATGTAATTCGTTATTTGAGAAAATGTTAGTTTTTTTGATTCAGACATTTTTTTTCCTCTTTTTGATTATTTACTGATTAATTACTTAATCACGATAATCTGTGCATTATTATTGATATATAACCTTGGGAGCAGTCTAGTTCAGAAATGGAAGCGTTTCTTTCGGTTTCTAAGGCCGAAAAGTGAACCAAATAGATCGATATCTGACTGTGCACAATTAATCGATTTCTGGAAAATCGGTTCAAAATCGCTTTCAATTAGGTTAGATCTCAAAAAACAGGAAAAATTGACAATTAAATATATTTTTTTTAACTTTCATCCTTTCACGTGTGTATAAAAAAGACTTCAAACTTAAAATGAGAGAATTAATAAGATTAAAAAAATAACCATTCAGTTTAGGTTTTTACTAAAAAAAAGAACCATTTAGTTCATTATTTGAATATCATTTTAAGCATGAAATTCAACCAATAAGTAAAAAATATGTTTATATTGATCTAAAAAGCTTAAAAAGTTCAATTCATCCTATCTTTCTTTATAGAATAGGCCAGCTTCAGCTAATATCTCTTTTAACCTGATTGTTTTGATATCTGGATAAACTCTAGAGGGTTCTCCTAAATAGGTTATAAGAGAGGTAATCTTTGGGTTTTTTTTCAATTCTTGAGAGATTTCTTGAACCCTTTTCATATCTTTCACAATAAAAGTAGCAAAAAGGAGCGGATTTGTTGCAGAAATCATCGGTGCAAAATATTCGAGAGGGAACTGTTTCTGTAATAATGAAAGAATTTGATTAAAGTTGATCTCTTTTTCATCCCAATGGATTCTAAGCATAATTACTAATCCTCCTGCATTGGGATTCCAAGAAATTGTAAAATTTACTCCACCTCCCTCTTTTAACTCATTGATAACTTTACTTACTATTCGAGATGTCAATCCAGATCTCTTAGCTATCTCACTGACTGGCATTCGTGAATCTTCTACTAAATATCTTAATACTTTCAACTGTAAGGGTGAAAATTCTATCTTTTCACCTTTAGCGTATAACAATGGATGCAATTCAACAGTTCTTACTTGTGGTAAATTCCTAAGAAAAGAACCTAACTCGGAAAGACCAGATGTGCCACTAAAGCAGGCAAAAACGTTGTAAATCCCTCCAGACATTTTTCCAATATAACTTACCATTGGATTATTTCCAATGGTCTCAATAAACTCCTCATCTTCGGTACCATCAGTTGTTACTAGACTCATAGAAATATCAGCGTCAACCATTGCTAAACTTAATTCAACGTAAAAATCCTCAATAACACCCATTGAACGCATCTTATTGAAACGTTTCTTGATGGCATTAGCAGAAACTTTATTTTTTTCAGCTATTTCTTGAAATGTTACCCTACAATAGCTGAAAAGATCTAAAAGGATATTTCTATCGATGGAATCCATATATGGTCACGCTGAATGAATTAAATATAAGAATGGAGCGTTTTATATTCACTATAGTTTGATTTGTTAACGATTGATTTATTTTACTAATAAA
>JAUUVJ010000046.1 GCA_030589605.1 Candidatus Hodarchaeota archaeon
CTAGGCGGCATAATGCCGTGATATTTAAAACTAATAGGTAAATCTGGAAAAAATGGAAGTATAGTACTATTGGTGAATCATGCGCCGATAGTCCAGCCTGGTAAGACTCCTGTCTGCCACACAGGTGACCTGGGTTCAAATCCCGGTCGGCGCATCTGTTTTTCCTTAAATTATTCCATATAATTTCCATTTCTCCCTCTCAATATATCTTATCACGAAAAGAATCCCAACCTTTCATTGGTAGTGGGTTTTTGTTACCATTCTGAGAGACGAAAACCCCCTCCTTTTTTGAGGAACATTTTCCTATAACTATGAATTTACAATTATTTTTTTCAAAAATTGTTTCCAATTTCTGAATTTTATTTGGTGGCACAGTGAAAACCAACTCATACTCTTCTCCTCCATACATGGTAACATCTAGTAGAGATTGAGGCGAATCCAAATATGAATCTAGTTCTGGATGTATTGGTAGAGACTCAATAAGAATTCCAACGTTAGAAGCTTGTGAAAGCCAGTGTAAAGATATTGCTAATCCATCAGAGCTATCAATGGAAGCATTTGCTAATTTATTATTGCATAAAAGAGTACCTTCTAGTATTCTTGGTGTGGGGTTATATAACAAGTTTAATGCTTGACTAATAAGAGAATCTGAAACTACAGTAAATTTATTACTAGATGGGTTCAATAAATGATTCAAACCTATTGTTGTAAGACCAAAATAACCTGTTACACAAACTAGATCATTTGGTTGTGCTTTGTGTCGAGCCAACACGTCTCCTTCTATAATTGAGCCTAAACCTACTCCTGTAAGAACTGTTTCGACTGCAGAACCTAAATCTCCTCCAAGATATTTTGCGCCATGTTTATGTGAGGTTTTTTGGAAAGATTCAGTAAGTTCTCTAAGTTCGTTCTCAGAGGTTGATTTTTCTAAAACCATTGCTGATAGAAATAAAGAAGGAGCTGCTCCCTTTGCGGCTAAATCGGAAAAAGTTATATTGACTAATTTTGTACCAATCTGAGCCCAATTTTGGCCAGGGAGAAAATCTGAATTTCTCGACATGGTGTCAACATTAATCAGAACAAAGGGATGAGAATTATTGAAAATGTAGGCATCTTCATTTGTTCCAAGAAGATCAGATGGGTCAATATATGATTGCAAAAGATGGATTACCTCTTGCTCACCAAGGCTCTCAAGATTTCTCAATTTAATCATCTATATTATCATATTCCCATTCCAGTATTTTTATCTTTCAGTTGTACAAAATTATTTCCTGACCGTAAAATGAGTGAAAATACAACAGAATTATCGGGAGCTAGATTCAAAGCTTATATCATTCCGATTATATTTGTAATTGTGATTACCATTGTATTATCAATATTCAACATAGTATATTATACAACATTAGTAGAAGACCCAGATATCGATTTTACTCCTCCAGAAATGTCATTTATAAGTGAAGATCCAGATGCTCCTGGCGGAATTGCGTTGGGTGCTCTATTAAATATGGCAATATATGTTGTCATGGTTTTTATTGGAGGATTTGTTGTACTTTTAGTGATAAAAAAAGGATTCATGCAGATATTAGCAGGTTTCTTTGCAATTATCATGGGTTTTGGTTGTTTTTCTCTTAGCTTATTTTACAGTGATGTGAGTTTTTGGGGTTTTTTAATTCTATTCTTTGATTATTTTCCGACATTTGTTCAAACTTGGATTAATGCATTCTTAGACTGGAATATAACAGTTGTTTCACAGCAAATTGTAGTTTACTATTTATTAATACTCATAATTTCAATATTCTTAGGAATTCTTGGTATATTATCATTTGGAATCCAAACTTTCGACAAGATATGGATAAGAAACATTATGATGATATTTTTTGGAGCAATGGTTGGTTCTCTTTTTGCAATCCATTTTGGATTGCTTTCAGTATTATTTATTTTAGTTGGCCTTTCATTATATGATATCTATGCTGTTTTTCGTGGACCATTGAAAGGAATAATTGATCATGGTCGTCAGGAATCTGAAGAATCAGAAGAATCAGAAGAAGATTTTCCTATTAATAGTGAATCAGAAGTTACATACAAAAGAGTACCATTATTACCAGCTCTTCCTGTATATACGACCCCATTGATAAGCATCGGTCTTGGTGATTTTGCTTTTTTCAGCATGTTGGCAAGTGCTTCTGTAGTAATAAGTGATGGATTACATAATCCTATTCCTTTGCTTGCTACACTTATCGGACTATTTGCTGGAGTGATTTATACTTTTAAATTACTAACAAAAGATCGTGCTTTACCTGGATTACCGCTACCGATTTTTGGAGGTATCGCTAGTTTGTCTATTGGTGTGCTAATCTGTTTACTTCTAGGATTTGCTAATGTAGATGCTATCATAGCACTATTTCTATAAATAAAAACGGATATGTAGCAATAAGCGTCTAAAGAAACTCACATTGCTACAAGGGCTTCTCTTTCAAGCTGGATAAGATACTCATTGATCTTTGTTTCAATATCAATACCTAGTTGTCCAGCTAAAATTATTGAATTCAAAAAAGTGGTTATGATTTCTTCAGCTACTTTCTCGTTGTTGAGAAGGTTAGGATCAGCCATTTTTTGTAGAGATTTAACTAACCTTTGATTAAGAAAAGGAGATTTTGGGCTATATCTACCTGTAAAGTGACTTATAAGCATTTTCACTCTATCTTGGATTTCTGAGACTGACATGTAATATTGCATAAAGTTTTCACCAATAGTAAATTTCTTCTTCAAGATATATTAGCATAGTATCTATTTATTAAGCTTTTCTGGAAATAGTTGGAAGGGAATCAATGATAATTTAGGACACATTTCAAGATTATTCCTTAATTTTGTCGTATTATTCAGTTTCTACACTCGAAACTGGGGGGGGGTTTGGGAATTTGTGTCGGTTTATTTCCATTTAAGATATGTTCCCCCAACGTTAAAAAAGATCGATATATATTTTCTAAATAATACATTCAACATTTTCTAAGTTTATCCTGAAAAATCATTGAATGAGTTTTTACTGTTGTATTTATCAATGAGATACAGAAAACTGACATTCAATATAAGTAATTAACATCTAACTACAGCTTTTGTAGTTTAACGAAATTTAATGCCATTTAATAAGATGAAGTCTGATATAAATTTCAAATAGTCAATAATTACAGAAAAACAAAAATAACTCTTAATAAAATTAACAATGATATTGCATACAATGTTTTAAAACCCAAAAAATATTAATCATTTCTTTTGAGATTCCACAAAAGAAAATAATACCTTTTCATTACTCTAGACAAAATGTAACAATCTAGCGACAAAAAATGTTTTTTTATAATTAACAGCGTCTTATTGCATGAAAGAAGATAAATATGTAATACGAATGCAATATTGTAAAGACTTTTAAATGCTAAATGAATAAGAAACGAATACAGTTATTAACCCATTTTTTTACTAGAGTTATTAACAGATTGTCTCTACATTTAAAAATAGTATTAAAAATTATTATGAATTAGGAATATAATTCATTTAATACATTTAAGATACTAAAAGAGCCCACTCTGTATAGTTCTTTGGTAAAATATGTTTATGCATTATATTAAGATTCAAACTTACAAGAAAGATTTTAAATTTAGCTAAATTCACTTAGAATAGTTACATTTCATCGTCTATTCATACAGTTATTAACTAATTTATTGATGATGAATTGTAATGCATGCAAAAGGAATTCAACACAATGCCGATCACTGATCCAGAGAAACGAGATATTGTTCGCAAAGCACTACTGGATATGACAATTTGTAGAAAATGCTATGCACGAAATCCTCCAAACGCTACCAAATGTAGACGCTGTCATTCAACCAGGTTGCGTCCAAAACGAAAAGAAAGAGCTGGATAAATCCCAATTTGACAATAGAATTGGAAAAATCCAGATCACATCTAAATATTCTGATCCTATTTTCGATTTCTCAATTTCTTTCTCAGTTTCTTTTTAATATTAAGCTAATGAGGTTAAAAATTGCAGGTTTATGATGGGAGTCAGGGTGAAGGTGGTGGAGCAATTCTTCGTTTGGTAACAGCTCTTGCTATAGTAAAACAAGAACCATTGAAAATAATAAACATACGTAAAAAACGTTCCAAACCTGGATTAAGAATACAACACCTTGTTGGATTACGTACACTTGTGAATATGTGTGGAGGAGAATTAGAAGGGGATTCACTGGGATCAAAGCAAATAACTTTTCATCCAGCAACAAAGTGGAATCCTAATTTGAAAGTATATGTATCAACTGCAGGTAGTTTGGGATTAATTCTTCAATCTCTTCAAATTGCTATTTTAGGAGCAAAAAATAACAAATTTAGGGTTCAATTCGAAGGTGGAGCCACTTTTGGTAAATGGGCACCTAGTATTTCATACATTGATCATATTACTTGGGATATCTTTCGTCAATTGAATTTTGAGCTAAAATTGTCTGTTCTTCGTCATGGTTTTTTCCCTAGAGGAGGAGCAAAAGTCATAGCAGATATGTGTTCACCTAATAACCTGCTAGGATTGAAATTTGATTCATTTGAACAACCTGATCAAATAACTGTTAATTCAATCGCTTCAAAGCATCTTCAAAAAGCAAAAGTGGCTGAAAGACAATCAAATGCAATACAAAAAGCTCTAAATAAAGCTAATATTGAATTATTAATCAATAGTGAATATGTAGACGCAGATAATCCTGGTTCTGGAGTTATATTATATTCTAATCTAAAAAATGGGAATCGAATCGGAGGAGATTTTGTGGGGGAAAGAAAATTATCCGCTGAAAAAGTTGGATTCAATGCCTTTAATCGATATAAAACTACAATAACTCACCAATGTACAGTTGACTCATTTCTAACAGACCAAATATTGCCTATTTTAGCACTAGCTTCCAGTTCAAGTGTTTTTACAACTCCTAAAATTACTAATCACACCCAAACCAACATTAACCTCCTACAGGATATCTTGGATATGGAAATTAGTATTGAAAAACAAAAAAAAGGATTTAAGATATCCATAGATGTCTAAGATGTCTTAGTTTCATCAATTATCCACTGTAGATATGCTTCACTACCAGTTTTAATAGGATAGACAACAAATGCTGGTACATCATAAGAATGGTGTTTTTCTATTACAGATTTGATATTTTCAACTTTTTCCTCACATGTTTTACACCACATGATTATTTCTTCAGATTCCTCAATTTTCCCCTTCCAAGAATAAATTGATACAACATTAGGTACTAGATTTACACAAGCTACAAGTTTTTCTGCAATTAATTTTCTGCTAATCCTTTTTGCTTCTACAATGTTATCAAAAGTACTATAAATCGCTACAAACATTAGTCTACATTCCAAAGGTTTTACTTTTGTTTTTCATATCCTAATCTATGCTCATGCTTGCATATCAAACATTGATAATGAATTTGTTTTTTTTTGCTATTTAATCGGATTTTAGCTGATTTAGGATTAAATGAGCTATAACATGAACGACAAAACATGAAACGATAATGGGAAGGAAGATGTAATCTTCCACGTTGCCCTATTTTTTGTGCATCATGAAAAAGTTTTCGGGAGTATTGAGGGTTATTCAATCGATATCTAAAGCTTTCCTCGAGAAGAAATATCATTGATTCTTTTGATATCCGATGTTGATCTCGACGTTTCTTTGTTTTTTCAATCCTTCGAGATCGTCGTGATGAACCCATTTCATAAAGCACCTGATTATGTTGTCTACTATTTATGCATAATTTTTATTCTAAATTTAAAGAATTTATGATTGAGAAGTCAATTGGAGGAAGAAGATGTAATAATAACGTTTTGATCAAAGTTCTCATACTACATATTAGCAACAAACCTTTTTAGTTTGAAACTAGGCGGGTTGTCATGTCAATAAAGGGCTGTAATTCATGAGATTCTGCTCCGATGGTGTAGCTCGGCCCAAGGGTGTCTCGTTTCGATTCGCTCGGCGATTCATTCCAGGCTTTCGCCCTGAAACAGAATATAGCGTTCTCGCTTTCTGCAGAAGGACCCGGGTTCAAAATTGTTCCTCTATAGAGGTCTATTGAAATTCCCGGTCGGAGCATTAATCTTAAATGTTGGCCTTCCTTTGTAACTAAGTGATTAATAATGAGCAGACCTTTAGATGTTTTAACTGTGGCTCTTAATAAAGTAGTTATCTTGAAAGTGAGAGGTCATCGTGAAATCCGAGGGATTTTACGCAGCTATGATCCCCATCTAAATTTATATTTAGAGGACGCCGAAATGATACATCCTCCTAAAGAGGAATCTAATGAAGAGTCAGTAATTGAACAATTAGGAAACATTATCCTACGTGGAGACAATGTTATACTTATTTCTCCTCCTTAGACAAATTGATTTTATTTTTTAAAAAAAACAAAAGAAAGAGTTGATATTATGACAAAAGGAACAACATCACGCGGAAAACACACCGCTCACCGAACACACATGCAGTGTCGTCGTTGTGGAAACCGTAGTTACCATAAACGTAAACAAAGATGTGCATATTGCGGGTTTCCAAGCGCCAAACTTAGACGTTTTTCATGGCAACGAAAGAACTTCAATCATCGCCGTCGAATTCACTAACCTCAAAAGAAAAGTTTCAATACCTGAATCAAGTAAAAATTTTTTAACTATCCTTTAATCTTGAAATTAACATATCTAATATGCCAATGCCGATGTAGCTTAGAGTTTATCCTGTTTGAGTAAACGAGCAGCCCGGGAGGAGCCACACTTGAAACGTGGTGCCCGTCAGCGCTGGACTGAAGTCTCAGATTCATCTGAATGATGGAAATCCAGTTGTCGTGCGTTCAAATCGCACCATCGGCATCAAATCTTTTATGATCTATATTCTAGCGCATTTCTATCTTTAATTTTAGAATGAAAATGCTTCATTTTGGAATGGAACCAGAATAGTGATGAGATTCTTTTTATTATACGTACAGATTATCAGGAAAAGAGATTAATTCTGATTGAATATGGAGAATTAGGTGAGTCACTTCATGAAATCCACAATAACTCTTTCTTTAGGAGGAAGTATAATTAATCCTGGTGAGATTGATAATCAATTTCTTTCTGATTTTTCTAAAATGATTATTAAGCTGCTTCCTGAATTTAAATTCGTAATCGTATGTGGTGGTGGAAAGGTTGCTCGTCAATATATTAAAGGGTTACCTGATGGACTAACTGAAGGTGAAAGAGACTATATGGGAATTGCTGCCACTTGGCTGAATGCTCAGTTATTAACTTACTATTTTAAAGGATATTGCTCGCCTATATTACCTTCTACGGTCAAAAATTTAACAGAACAAATGCAAACATATGATATTGGATTATCTGGTGGTTTTTTACCAGCTGTAAAAACTGATGAGGATGCAGCAGTTTTGGCAGATTTATATGGGTCACCTATTCTTATCAATGTAACAAATGTAGATGGAATATACGATAAAGATCCACTGAAACATTCTGATGCGAAAAAATACGAGAAGCTGAGCTATATGCAATTTTATGAAATAGTATCTCCACTATCTTTAGGAGCAGGATCTAATGCCCCATTTACACTTATTGCTGCGAAGATCTGTCAACGTTCAAATATGAAGATAATTATCTGTCCTAAAGAAGTTAAAAAAATCCAAGATGCTATAAAAGGGCAAAATGTAGGGTCAATTATCCAGAATGTATGATTTTCGTATGTATTCTTCCTATCCTAACTATTTTAAAGGAAATAATTATGGTACAACCGAATTCTGGGTTGAGGAATACTGGGCTGCAACGAAAATTCTTGAGTTGGAACAAAAATACCCTGGTATTGATTTCACAGGATTAATCGATGATAATTATAAAACTAAGATTGTATCCTACCTTCAAGAATCTAATCATCTAGATTTATCGAATATTACAAAATTCGCTGAATTATCAGAAATCGAATCGAAAGATTATAGAAAATTCATTAACGTTTCAACATCCCATGCTCCTTCTAGATTTATTGCAAAGGAATATATTCATTCAATAGGTGATAAATTTGGGATCATCACGATTGATGCCCATCTTGATATGTTTAATAGAGATTTTATACATAATGCATGGATTACAAATGATATTGCTTCATTTATAACAGTAATCGGAGGATGGGCTGATGTGATGGATGATATCCAGCTAGCTAAGTCTGTTTTAGCTTTTTATGAACCGAATATTACTGATTTATCTTTCAATTCAAATTTTATCAAATGGATAGCTGATAGGAAAATATATTTAACAATAGATTTAGATTTCTTTCTTTCTTTCTTCTCAAAGTAAATTTATGGGTTACTCAAATTATTGGCATAGAGATAAAATTATAGGCCATTCTATGAATTTTGAACAAATTTTAGAGGAACGGATTATCAAAACAAAAGTAAAAAATTCAAGAATGGCTGGGTATCTATTAGGTATCTTTCATGAACTGGAATCATTTGTTAAGAAGAAAAAAAGAAGTTTAAAATTACAATCAGGGGAAATTGAAAAGTTACTTGAGTTAATTGTATCTATTTTTAAATCAAATTCTGCAACACTTCTTTGTGTCGATTTTGTGGAATATTCACCTATTTGTGATTACAGACAATTAACTTTAAAGGAATTAGAAAAAAAATATTCAAAATTCTATGATATAATATCTTCTGTAAGGGAAAAATAAATTGAATACCTAAATTAATACCTAAATTAAAAAAATTAATGAGAAAAAACCCAATCAAAAAAGTGTCAAATGAAACTAGGTCTTTTTAATATCGTTTAAGAAGGGAAATAATAAGCGAAATGTGTTGCAAATTGGATGATGATAATGAGTTATAGGCAGTACAAATTTGAAAAAGAGCTAACAGATCTACAGAATAAAGAATCTCCAGATGGCAGTACATGCTTAATATCCCTATATGTACCGCCTAAAAAATCTATTTCAGGTATTGTTCAAGAGTTAAGAGATGAGATAGGTACTGCTACTAATATAAGAAGTAAATTTACCCAAAAAAATGTCGTATCTGCTCTTCGTAATGTAATAGGAAAGCTACAATTATATGGAAATAAAGCTCCTGAGTCAGGTTTAGCTATTTTTGCTGGTGCTACTTCTGATTCTGGCTATAAGGATTATAAGCTTGAATCCTATGTTTTTGAACCGATACAACCTATTTCTAGGAAATTATATGTATGTGATAATCGGTTTCATGTAGAACATTTAATAGATAAATTGATTGAAAAAGATGTTTTTGCATTATTAGCTATTGATTCAGCAAAAGCAACAATTGCATCATTGAAAGGTGACCATGTAGAGATTAAAAAAAGTACTAGAAGTGGAGCTGCCAAGAAACATAGAAAAGGTGGACAAAGCAGTGCACGTTATGCTCGTCTAAGAGTAGAAGCTATAATGAGATTCATGAAACGAGTAGCAGACGATATGAAACAATTTTTTATTGAAGATGAAAATGTTGATTTGAAAGGTGTGATTATCGGCGGACCAGGCCAGATCAAAGATCAGATTGTGGAACAATTTGATAATCGTTTAAAATTAAAAATTGTTGGCATAAAAGATCTCGGATATGGAGGAGATAAAAGCGGGATTAACGAACTTGTAGAGAATTCACAAGATGTTCTTGAAGGTGTTGTTATAATGGAGGAAAAAAAACTTGTAAAACTGTTTTTAGATGCTTTAATGACCGAAAAAGCAAATTATGGAGAGAAAGCTGTACGAGAAAATCTTATTATGGGAGCTGTTGATATTTTGCTTATTTCCAAAGGCATTGAACTTGTAAGAGTGAAAATTCAATGTCAAAATTGTGAAAATTCAAGAGAAAAAACAATGAAACAATCAGAAGTTGAAAATTTTATTTCGATTCAACAAAAGCAACAGTGCGATCAATGTAAGTTAGTCAAATGGGAAGTCAAAAAAACCGATTTAATCTTAGATTTAGGGGAACTAGCAGAAAAATCAAATACAAGAGTTGAGATTATCAGTAATCAAACTGAAGAAGGACGACAAATCCAGAGTTTCGGTGGAATTTGTGCTATCTTACGATATGCGCTGACATCATAAGAATTAAAGGAAGAAGGTGCGCCGACCGGGATTTGAACCCGGGTGACCAGCTATCTTCTTTTTATTGAAAATGGAAGGCTGGAATCCTAACCAGACTAGATTATCAGCGCTTTCAAGGAGATTTTACATTTTATTTGAACTTAAGAAAGGTAGTTTATATTCTATTGAATTTTCTTACAATAGGGGAAGCATTGAAGAAACCTATTAAGCATTATTTATTGACTGGTTTAATTAATTTGGCAACTGGAAATGATAATCATGGAAAGTAGCGTTATTCAAAACTCTCTAGAATAGTCAATATATTCGAACTACAGAAAAGAATAACGGATAAAATTTTTTTAGGTTCAAAATTTGGATTAAAAATAGTAGATTCACCAATACCTTGGTCTTCTCTAAAGGATGATTATTACATTCTACAGTTGATTTCCAACGTTAATAAAACTATAAGTTTGCGAGAAATGTTACTTTATTCATTAAAGCAGATAACAAAACATTTTTTTGATCTTAAATCTTAAAATCAGCCGAAAGACCAGCTTGGAAGGCTGGAATCCTAACTAGGTTTGCCTAGACTAGAATATTTTCTAAACTATCTAGATTATCGGCGCAATTCGACTTATTTTGTCGTCTACCTATGCAAACTTATAAAGAGATTCATCGAAAACCTCTTTGTAAGTGAAAGGATCTTTTTTTTCAATAACTAGATTCTTTTTGTTAATATGTAGAAGAAACGCGTTTAAAGGAACTTTTTTTAGACTTCTTAATTTACGCAAGATTCGACAAAAAGGGCATTAATCAAAGCCAAATTCTCGGAGTACGGAAAAATAATGACCTCTAGGAGATTTCGTTACCTTCAACTAAGTATTATGGCATTTAGCATCTTAATAATTGCTTTTTCTAATACAACTCATATTCGTATGCTGGATTCCTCGAATCATCAATCAGAAATATTATTAGATCAAGATTCTTCTGATCAAATATCTCCAATTACACAATTCAAGCTTCCTTTTGCAATAGCTCAAAATACTACTAATACCACAAGCACAACTACAGATACAAGCAGTACTGACACCGAAGTCGGATCCCCCTGGACTTCACCATTTGTTAATGAATCTCTTTATTATCCATTAGCAATAGTTTTTTCTATTCTTGGAATATTCTCTGCTTTGTGGTTGATTTTCTTCGTTGAAACTAGTAGGGAACGTACAATTCGTGAAAGAATAATTGGTTCTGGAATACGTTTAGTTGTTATGAGTGTCCTTTTAGGATTTGCGTTACATTATTGGATATTATTCGAACCAATTTAGTTTTTTCATTATATTTTTTTCATCACGACTTTATCTTTCCCTTTAAGATATGTTAATTATCCTAGGTGATCTAGTGTTATCATTCAGGCTTTGATATGATAATTAAATTGTAATTATTGCTCAAATCTTGTATTAAAGAATTCTTAACGAATTCACCCAAAGGTTTTTTAATACCATAAAATGTGTACACACGATTTTCATCCAAATGTATTCTAAGGAAGAAATCATGTGACTCTTCTTGATCATTTTATGAGAGAGGAACAATCCTATTGGAGCATACAATCTCTTTTACGTAAAGCAATTTGTCGAGGGAAATGGGTACTTCTTTTTGGAAGTCGGGTTATTGCTGTATCCGAAACACGTGATGAAATTGAAAAACATTTTCGTAATTACTGTTCTAATAACTTGAACCCTCGGAATGATCCACCTGGTGCAATCTGTGTTCAAGTTGGTAATGAAAGCAAAATTTATCGAATTCCTATAGAAGAAGACGATAGTTAGGAAGAGGAAAATAACACTGCTTAACACACAGAATGAATATTGTTGATTATAAACCGACAACTGGTAAATAAATTAGAATTTAGCTATATCTGTAATAACTCCATTTTAATTCTGAAATAACCTAATTCAACAAATATCACGATACTTGAATTGTAATTCTCATTATTCAACAGTTACAGTTTTTGCTAAATTTTTTGGTTTATCAGGATCTAATCCTTTGTAAACTGAAGTATAGTAAGCTATCATTTGTAGAGGCACAACATAGGTTATTGGTTCAATTAGAGAAGAAAATGCCTTTGGTATTATAAAGGAATAGTCAGATCGTTTGATAATAGGATGATCTCTTTCAGTTATAGAAATAATGTAAGCACCACGAGCACGCATCTCTTCTGCATTTCCTAATATCTTATTTGCGGTCCAATCATTTGGGGCAATCATAATTACAGGAAAATCTTTTTCTACTATTGCAATAGGTCCGTGTTTACTCTCCCCTGCAGGAAATGCTTCCGCATGAATATAAGATATTTCTTTAAGTTTTAATGCTCCTTCTAGCGCAACAGGCATACTTTTTCCCCTTGCTAGAAAGTAAGAATGTTGTTTATCAGCAATTATTGAGGCCAACCGTTTTGCTTTGAACTCATTTTGATTGATGATGGTTCGGACAACTCGAGGTGTCTCTTCACTTAATTGCTTCTTGTAATCATCAAATTTATTTACATCTATAATCCCAGTTTCAAATTCGAGTTGAAGAATTATTCGTGCTAACAGTAAAACTTGAGCAGTGTGAGTCTTAGTTGCAGCAACACCTATCTCCGGCCCAGCTTTGGTATATAAAGAAAGTTGACTCAGTCGTGGAATAGAAGAATCAATTACATTGGCTATAGAAATTAAATCAGAACCTTGTTTTCTAGCATATGATACAGCTTTCATGACATCTAGAGTTTCTCCAGATTGGCTTACAGCAATAATTAGGGTGCCTTTGTCAAAAAGATGGGAATATAACTGGTATTCAGAAGCAATAACTGAATATACAGGTTTATTTTTAAGGATTCGTTGAAATTGATGGAAACCCGATAATCCCGCATAGTAACTAGTACCACAAGCCAAAAATACAATTTTTTTTGCATTTAATATCATTTGAGAGGCTTGTTCGATTTTCTTAGAATTGATAGTCATTGTATTCCTCAAAGAGATTGGTTGTTCGTGAATTTCTTTTAGCATGAAATGAGGATAACCACTCTTTTGGGCACTTTCTACAGTCCAAGTGACAGTAAAAGTCTTAGGTTGAATTTTAAATCCATTTTTTTCAATATAAACTGTCTTTGGTGTTATTGTTGCGATTTCACCATTATTTAAGGCAATAACCTTTTTTGTATATTCGAGAAAAGCGGGGATATCACTTGCTGCGAACTTTATATCGTCTTGAACACCAATAACTAGTGGACTATCCTTTTTAGCCAAAAAAATTGTCTCAGGTTCAGCTGTATGAAGAAGAGTAATGGCATAAGTTCCTTCAATTTTGGTTATCACTCGCTTAAAAGCATGAATAACTTTCATAGATGTATCAGATTGTTTTAGTTCTTCTTCAACTAGATGAGCAATTACTTCAGTATCAGTTTCAGAGGAAAATTTATGGCCTTTTTTCAGTAAATACTGTTTCAAATCTAAGTAATTTTCAATTATTCCATTATGTACTACCGTGATATTTCCAGTACAATCAGCGTGAGGATGTGCATTTTCTTTATTAGGGGGTCCATGAGTTGCCCAGCGAGTATGACCGATCCCTGTAGTTCCTTTCAAACTTCTCAAATCTAATTTCTTTTCAACCAAATCAATCTGACCTTTATCTTTTAAAGTATGAATTTTCCCATCATGGATCAATGATATTCCAACACTGTCGTATCCACGATATTCGAGCCTTTTTAGACCTGTTGTAATCATTTTAGAAACAGGTTTTTTCATACTGGTTGTAATCGCAATTATTCCACACATTTTCTAAGAATTACCCCTGAAATTTCTCTGAATGTCATTGCTAAAGATTGATAGAAGAAAAGAGACATTTCAAATCCAATTA
>JAUUVJ010000304.1 GCA_030589605.1 Candidatus Hodarchaeota archaeon
AATGAGAGAAAATGCTATTTCGCGAATTCTTGATAATACCCCTATTTTTAGTAACACCAGTAGTGAAAAGATACATGCAATAGAAATCAGTCCTATCGATGCTATCTGATCTAACCCTCCAAATAGTAGAGAGGGAGCGTTACCTAGTGATACACTTCCTAAGGTTATTTGTGTGAGCTCCCCTAAGAAGCTTACTATAGAGTTTTCTGATGATTGCTCCAATCCATCAAGATTGAAACCTGAATTTATAGGGCTTTGAGCTGATCTTGTCCCAATTGAAAAACTTCCTACAACTATGCGACTCCCTGCAAGCCAAATTCCCGACTTCAGCTCAGATAAATAGGTTTCTGACTCAGGAGTAGATATTTCGGCTATAATTTGTGTGTCATTGTTTAATATCACCCATCCGGAACTACAATTAAAGCTATAACTAGTTTGAGTGATATTGAGTTGTGATACGTCCGATGTGAGGTTTAAATCTTGATGAACATATTCCTCATTTAGCGGATAAACCACTGGAGCGTAAGCTGCTATCCCTAAATGAGTTAATTCTTGAAGAGGAGTTTCTTTGAAATAACGATTCAATACGAATAGTCCTTTTCCTGCTTGTTTCCAATCATTGATATCCCCTACAAACGTTAGATCAATAGGTAACAACAGTTCATTAATCCACCATATAGCTACAATCGTATTATTATTAAATACAAAGGATGAATTCATTTGAATTGCAGTAATGTTATAATAATAAGCATCCACCCCAACTTGTGTAACTAATTGCTGAGCCAATTCTTTGTCATTAACTGATCCGTAAAAAATCGCAACAGCGTCATTTGATGGTTCACCATTACCCATTGCTCCAATGATTATAAAACTGTTTATGAATAATAATCCCCCAATTAAGAGTGCTTCTGTGAATTTTCGAATAAAAATGCGGCGTTTTTGACATCCCATGCTCTTAGACTCTCTTTTTTCTCCTATACTATCTTTTGCAATATCCCTAAAAAAAGCCTTTCTGTATCAATATTCAGCAATTATTGTAATAGTCATTTTTATGCATGGAAACTATTACGTTTGAATCAAAAAAAAATTCATCAGAGAGGAATTACTATGCCAAATCCTTTATTTCACTCCTACCTTACCGCGCCATGGAAATCAGAATATGTTAAACAAAAGAAAGATCTTAATCATTGCGTTCGCTGTGCTATAGCCAAAAAAACAGCTGGTGTTAAAAGCTAGGAAGTTTTTCGTGATGATACGATTATGACTTTACTCAATCGTTATCCTTATAATCCTGGTCATCTGTTAATTGCACCGTTAGCAAATTATGAACAATTTGAGAATGTTCCCAGTGACTAAGCTGATCACTTAACGAGCATGCTACAAAATGGAATTGGATTACTTAAGCATACTCATCAACCTAGTGCTTTTAATATTGGATTAAACCTTGGATATATAGCTGGAACAAGTATAAAACATTTACATTAGCATATTGTCCCTCGATATCCTAGTGTTCTTAATTTCATGGAAATTTTACATACAAGAGTTTTGATTGAGACCTTGGAACAAACATTAGAAAAACTCAAGCCTAATTCGGCCTATTTCTTCAAAAAGTAATATTCGAATACTTTATTTAGAAGTAGTTTTTATATATCTTTAAAAGATAAAGGGCGCGAGCTAAGTTTTTCTTTTTATTAAATATGAAGTTAAAACAAACGCTTAAATAATATGTAAATGCTCTTCGTACTAGTCTACTGTTTTCATAAAAACTGAGATTTAGAATATATGAAATGGAGAAATTGAAATTATGAATATAATGAAAATTTATCATAAAAGACGTGCTGTCAGTCCAGTCCTAGCTGCTATATTACTGATTGGTCTTGCTGTAGCTGCGGCAGCAGTCTTATTTGCTGTTGTATTACCAATGATTGGTGGTACTACAAAAGTCGGATTCGTCAGTGCTGTGGCTGCTGATCGAAATAATGATGGAATGTTAGATCAAATCACAGTTAAAGTATCAAATAGTGGTGCTGCTGAAGATGAATTTAGTGATGGAACAATTACCTTTACAGGGTGGAGTGCTACCGGAAATGTCGAAATTGGATTAGCTGATCCTGTTAATCTTGTTTTCAAGACAACTAATCCCGATTCTCAAGTTGCAGAAACTGCAAGTGTATCAATAACATTGAGTTTCGATTCAACTTCTGATATAACTATAACTGAAGCTGATATTGATATGGATCATGCTGCAGCCTTAACTGATTCAGATATGCTAATAGATTTTACTGATTCTTATGGTATTGTCAGATCTAATACTACTGAGTTAGATGGAGAGAGTAACAGTTTAGCTGCTGAAACTCACAGTGGAAAAGCAGGATTTAGAGTAAATATGACCAATGCAAATTTTGGAGTAGCAGATGCCTATAGACACAAAACAAACGCTGATAATACTGATCGTCCTTCGACAGGTCCTGATTATGTCTTAGCAGATTCGCCTGAAACAATTACTTATGCTAGTACTCCTATCTTAAGCTTTTGGGCAAAAAAAAGTGACGCAGGTGTTTTTACAGGCGATAGCATAAGTATTGGTTTTGCGTTATTCGATGGTACAACACAAGCTGATAATTGGGTTTATAATCAATTCGATACGGATGCATTTGGCACTGGCTATGTAGCTAATACTTGGGTTCGAGTATTCATATCTCTTCCCGATGTTAGTGTTAGTGGGATTACAAATCTTTCATCCTATCCTAGTGGTGTATTTGCTGGAATGTCTATTCGGGTTAACAATCTAGCTGACAGTGGTGATGTTAATCTTTATTTCGATGACTTCTCAGTCCATTCGGTTTTATCTTAGCCACAATTAGCTATTGGAGATTTTGTTAATACTTCTCCAATTCCCTCTTTTTCTATTTTTTCTGAATTATATTCTTGCCTTCTTCTCTGTATTCCGTTATAAATGCTGTTGAAATGATATGTAATCGTTCTCATTTCAGACGAGACGCATCAGCACGACTTCTAACATATTTATTGATAACCATTTTTCCATCAGTTAATATTCTTCTCATATTTACCGCGAAATTGCTCCAATATTCTATTAATGCGGTCCTTTGCTCAACTGTTTTTACATTATCAACATTTAAAAAAAAAGAAATTTGAAATCCTTCTTCTGGTTGCCTTATTACCTTTATTTTGGAACCTGGATTTCTCCATAACTCATTTCGAATTCGATCAAAAATAAATTCTTCAACAGGATCACCGAATTGGAGTTTTAATGAAATTATTGCTGAATTTCCATGTTTCACTAGTAATCCACTTTCAAATGTAATTTCTTCACGAGGAATGTCCATACAACACTCATGATCAGGATCCAAAATGCATATAGGTTCTACAGCTCCTTTTCCGCAATCTATAGGTTGTAATATCAAATCTGACTCTTTTAAAGGCAAAAAACCACTCTCAAATTAAATTTCTTTCGCATAAAAGAGAATTCCTCTATCCTATATAATGAATGTTTTTACCGTTCCCTTCATAATAAGCTTCTAATAATAAATCTAGCTTCTTATAGCTAACTATTACTAGGACCTATCCATTCAAGAAAACTTGACCAGAGACCCCGGGAGGACGGTTACACGGGATACCAATGCCCATATAGGACAAAGGTTTTGCAATTTGGATATTATAGCGCTTTTTACACTGTTCTTGGTACATTCGATAGATGTTCAATGCCCCAATATAGTCACGATCCGCAGAATAGTGACAAAGTGAACAAGAAAAAAATCGACCTTTTTTAAAGATGATTTTACTAGAAGGATCGCGAATCTTGTTACCTTTTTGCCCACAACGAGGACAATAGCTAGAAGTCCAATGAGCTAGCACTCGTTTGATCCTGATACCAAAACGTCTAGCTTTATAAACTAAAAGATCATAGAGGGAACCTCTTAACCAATTGGACAGCTTTCGTGACAGTTTATGCTTATGTTTGGGTGGTTCATAACTTCTTAAATCTTCTAAGATAATAGTACGACATTGCCACTGAAGAGCGGTTTCCAACAGGTGATTACTGACAAGATGGAGGATTAATTCACGAGATCGATTTAATTTCCTGTAAAGACGGGCACGCTCTTCCACACGCTTACTTTGACCAATCCAGAACTCAGGATAGTGGGAAAGTTTCCGCTGAATACGGGCAATATGGTTGTAGTGCTGTTCGATCTTGTGAAGGATCGATTTTTTAGCAGACCAAAACAGGGGACGACTAAGCTGCGACCCAGCCTCACAAATCACCGAGGTCGTCAGGTTATTCACCCCAAGATCGGTTGCAAGAGCTCGTGTATCAACAAGAGGAATTGAGGGTTGAGAGCTAAACGACCACGCATACTCTAAAAAAGGTAAAATTAACCCACCTTTAAGAGTGATAACGCGTAATGTGGGCAGATGAAGTTTACTGGTGGGCGTAGAAACACGCTGTAAAATTTTAACAGGAATTTTTATTGTGAATTCTTGCCAATGCCAATCCTTTTTGGTTAGTGGTTGTTTAGTTTTTGGTACTTTCAATCGAATGGAAATAATATCATTACACCATACTTGTTGAATAACTTGCCCATCATCAGAGGTAAATGGTAAAACAAAAGACCAAATGGTTGGTTTGACCATCTGAGTATATGGGATCGTGGTTAAAACTGTTAAATCAAGTCCTAATCTGTAATGATACTTTCGAAATTTCCGTAATATTTGCCTGATTAACGCTCTTCGATAATATTTGCCCTCTACTATCACCAATGTTTGAGCAATTATTTGTACCAGTCTGTCCAAGTTTCCTTCAATACCTACTTGCTGGACAAGACGTAGCACATCATAATAGCATTTTCTTCGGATCACCTGAGATCGAAGGATCCTACCCACCTGTTCTGCAATGCATCGCCTAATCCGTGATGGTAAGTATATAGATTGATTATTAGAAGAATATAATTGAACCTGTTTTTCCCCAACAATTGTGAATACTTTTTTCTTCTTGGTTTGGGATGATGTGTTAGAAGTATCTAGTATATCTAACCATTCTTCTGACCATAACCGTTCTAATAGCAATTGACTACTGTATTTTCCCAGTTCATATAGATTGTCCACTTGTTGATGCAATATTTTCTGTTGGGGTATTTTTAGTGAGTATGTCCGTATTAATCGTGTCAACTGGTTCTAGTATCCATTCATTCGGGTTTTTGCTTTAGTTCTAGTCTCGATTTATCTTAACGCTTCATTCATGGATCCTTTGCTTCCCTTATAAATTCCTAAAATCCCTTCATTGACATTAGTGCTAGAGTCATAGTTTTAGTTACCAGCTAATAATTCAAATAATGATTAGCTAAAACGATCTCTAGCTTTCTACCAAAACCTTAATGTTTTTATCCTTTTTTAGATGAATGAGTATTATTTCTAGATTGATTATTGTTTCCAACCCATAAGAATCTAGGAAAGCAAGAATTTTCCATTAAAAAAGAAGTGAAAGAGATTTAAACTAGAATTTTGGTAGAACAGCTGAATAAATC
>JAUUVJ010000092.1 GCA_030589605.1 Candidatus Hodarchaeota archaeon
AGATATAATGAATAGAAACGAATTGAATCTTCAACTACGATGATTACTCGAACTAATCCTGCTTTTGTATCCTGTTCTACGTTAAGTATATCCTCTAAATGCTTAATAATAGCTACAAAAACAGTGGAATCTCCATTCCACACAAAAGTCCTATCAATTCCTTTTCTTTTTGAAACATCAGGTAAATATGAAACATTAGCCGCATTGGTTAATAATAAAACAACTGGAATATTTCGTATTTGCTTTATATTTTGTCCAAAGGAAAAAGGATCAAAATCGTCTCCTAGTCGTCTCATCGTGATAACTAGATCAAACTGGTTTCTTTCTAGAAGATTCAACGCATCTATTGCAGAAGCGACTCTAGTAATACTAGGCATTGTGCGAAGATTTAAGTTGTGGAATTGTTCGAATATTTGATCAGAAAGTCTGCCATCTTCTTCTAAAATGAAGTTATCATAATAGCTAGAAACAAGGAGTACTCTATTGATCCTTTTTCGCATAAGTTCCTTAAAAATTTCATATTTTGGTTTGTAATCTAAACCTAATTCTTCCACATTCACTTCAAATACTCCAAATCATTTACAAGTCATAAAGAAATTTAATATTAATAATTGCATTTACCTTATCCAATTTTTATTATTTTACTAAATAAAACATTTTTCTTTCTTTTTTCTTAGACATAATATTCCAAATTAATTCTTTTTATTTATATTGACTTTTTTAAAGTAGAACAATATTTCCTTGTTATTTTACAATGTGTAAAGCAATAATGAGAATGAATTCTGATTCTGTGGCCTTTAGAAACAATAGAAACCAAGATTTATAACCCATGGAGGTTAAAAACTGAAAAAAGGTATAGAGAGAGATACACACTCCGTCATGAACTCGCATCTGAATATCATTTACAAATCATGTTGGACAGCTGTTGGCGGATCAGCCTCATAAGCAACTTGAGCAAATGTGGAGGTCAGAACGCGTGCACATTATCAATACAAATGTTTGGGCATTCGGGGTGTTGGCGAACACCCTTCTATACATCAGGAATGAATTGTTTCGAGATCAAACTTATGGAGTATCTATCACGCAATCCTTAGCCTTAGGGGAAGAACCTGAACATTTATGGATGGAAAACAAATAAATAATTTTCAACAAATTTTCAAAATTGATGGTGATTTTTTATCCCTACTGATTTTAAATTCTCAATTCTTGTTACATGAAACAGCCATAACCATCTCTTATATATTATAAAGACAAATACATGCATTTTCAATAATTTGTTAATTGAGAGATGTACAACACTCTTCTGAATTAAGGACAGTTATGAAATAACCTTTCATGCAGGAGGCTAGTCTTGTTGGTTCAAAATTCAGCTTTTTCAAAAAAAGCTGTGGCAAAATATTATAATATTACGGAAATCCTTTATTCATCTATTTATTCCAAAGAGCACGTTCACTTTGGTATGTGGGCTAAAAATACGAAGAACTTTGATGAAGCCTTAGAGAATACCACCAAATTTGTGGTCAAATGTCTCGATATCCAAGAGGGAGATATCGTACTTGACGCTGGATGTGGGATTGGAGGTTCAAGCAGATATATTGTTTCCAATTTTGGAGTAAAAACAATTGGTATAAATATCTCGGATCTTCAACTCAAAAAAGCAAAGGAATTTTCTCAAAATATCAAAAATCGATCATTATTGGAGTTTTATAACCAAGATTTTACACAAACTACTTTTCCTAATGAATTCTTCTGTAAAATATTTGCGATTGAAAGTGCATGTTATGCTCCTAGGGGCTTTGTTAAAGAAGCATATCGGCTTTTAAAACCAGGGGGGAGATTAGTAATAGATGATGCTGTTCAGGTCAAAGCCCATTTAAACGAGAAGGAAGAAAAATTACTTCTAGGCACATTAAAAGGATGGGTGTTACCCCAAAGTGAAACGAAACAAGAAGCTTTCAAATATTTACGTCAAGTTGGATTTAAAAATATTAAATTCTCTGACAAAAAGAATGCAATTTACAAAACCTCTTGGATGATGCATAGACGTGCCAAACATCTCTTTCCAATTACATTCTTACTATCAAAACTCAAACTCATTCCTCAAATGTGGCACGATTTTGTCCGAGCTAATTATAACCAAAAGTTGTTATTAGATCAAGATGTAGTAACTTATGGAGTATTTGTGGCAAACAAGTTGTAATAATTGCCAATGAGTGATCCTATATAGTCGTATTTATACCAAACTTTATTACTCCGAAGAAAATAAGACATACTATTAGAATTTAAAAATGTGACAAATCCATTAAAGCAATACACCTTACGTTTCTATATCAATTCGTATGCTTAGTGTGGGTTAATAATTCTAGAAATCTTGCTGAAAAAATGCTTTTTTCTTCTTCAATCTTCATTCATTTCATGCTTTTGATTGAAAATAGAAATTGGCCATATTTCGACCTCTTGGATTGCCTGTTCTAAATCTCTCACTTCAACGCGTTTTTTCTTTTTAACTCCCTTCATTATTACTAGGTGTTTAGCGAGTCTTCTTGCTGCTGAAACTAGATTGTTTATTTTCTTTTCATCGCTTTTAATTTCTTCCTCAACTATTTTGACCGTCCTAGGTTCATATAAAGTATTTATTAGATAGTTTTCTGAACTTTTATCGATCTCAATGTTTTCATTCTCAATAACGTACTTAAACTCAACAAACGCATTGTCGAGTTGAGTATGAATCCTGGCTCGAAGATGACGCCAAGCTCGGTCCTGTTGTTTATCCAGTTTATTATTCTGCGATTTCTGTTGTGATTCCTGATTACTTACCTTTCTATTTCTTTTTGTCACATTTTTCACATCAATTTTCTGGTAGATCACGGGTGTCAAACTCAACCCAAAGAGGGTAGTGGTCAGAAATATGATAAGATAGCGACAGTTTGGAGAGTTCCCGATTTTTTAAGACCTTGCAATAGAAATCGAAATATCCAGCATTTTTGTACTTTAAGGAGAGAGCAGGTGCCTGATCTTTACCGACAAACCATGCTATCTGATCGTAAAACTTCTTTTTCTTCGATTTGGTGAAAATAGTCCGGGGGACTGCATTTAATTCTGCTGGTGGAGTTAAACCCGTAGAGGTGAATGCTTTGAAGAGGGGGTCGTCCTCTCGATCAATATTGAAGTCCCCTAAAGCAATAAGATTATGATCCCAAGAATTAATATCGAGTGCCCACTCTTCTAACCATTGAGCGATTGCTTCAAGCTCTGGTTTTCTCTTTTCGGGTTCATTACTCTTACCATAAATCACATGAAGTGTTACCAGGATAAATGTCTTCCCACCTGCTTTAAAACCAACAGCATAAGGGGTTCGGGCAAACTGTCGGTCGAGTGAATGCTGTCTCGGTTTCCAAGGATCATCAGGTACAACCAGTTCACAGGCAAGTCCCGAAAGCTGAACTTTACGAGAGTCAAAAATAAAAGCAAGTCGTTCACGGTTTCCCGGTTTTCCTTTGGTCTCATCAGTCATTATGAAGTGCCAATTTGGTCCCAACCATTTAATCAGATGCCGAAAAGCTCTGAGATTCGACTTGACCTCCTGAATAGCAATTACATCAAAACGAGAAATGATCTCCCCAATGCAAAGTAAGGAATGGAGATCCCGCTTGGGACTGTCGTTTGTAGTGGATTTCCACTTCTTTGTTAGATCACCGAAATGGCGGATGTTCCAAGTGCTAATCACTAAATTATTGTCAATTGCTTTCGACGGAATCACATCGAGAGCTGTGCGTAATTGTGCTAGTTCTTCTTTAATCTCGTCTGTCGGTACTTCAGTAATGTCAGGCAATACTACTTCCATCCTTAAACTTTCGATATTACTAGGAAAAGTGATTTTTGAAAAAAGATTTAATCTTGTCAGTGATTTTGGAGATTCTTGTTTTAGAATTTTGGTGATAACTCATGTTGTCTTTCCCTAGACTTCAAGCCTTAAGGTACTAAGGTCTATAAATTAATCGTGAATTAAAAAAAAATGGTGAAGATTTGTTAAAATGGATTCAAGAGAAAGAATGAATAAAGAGATATCAAGGTTCATCTTTTTCTTTTTGAATAAAAAACTAGAGAAGACTTAATCACAAGAATGCCTAAGAACGAATTTAATGTCAGCAGATGGTCTATCTCTATCATGTTCATTTATCGTAAATGGTTTTTCAGTTTTTGAGACAAAATAACATAAGTTATCCTAATCTTTAATGTCGTCAAACCAGCCTTCTTCTATATATTCTGAAATTAACTAATATTTATCTTTTGGAAAGGTATTCCATACAACCTAAAAGCTGCCCAATGTAATAAAACATTTTTCTTTCTTTTTTCTTAGACATAATATTCCAAATTAATTCTTTTTATTTAAATTGACTTTTTTAAAGTAGAAGTATCAGTAGCTAATTTCAGTTTATATTAATAGATTCAGAAGTACTTTTAAGAAAGAATCCCTTATTAGATCAAAAGTTTTCTTTATTTAAGGACTCCTGTAACGCTAAAATCTGTTTGTTTATTATAACAAAAAATGTAAAAATTAACCCAAAAGTGTTTTTTTTTCAGTAGGTTTGGATTTTAAGAACCTATCTAAGATTCGTTTTTTAATAAAACATCTATATATTTAGAAAGGTCTGAAAAAATAATTAAAAGGTCGTAAAATATATGACAAATATCGACACTCTTTATGATAAAGTAGTTTTGAAAAATCCTGGTGAGAAAGAGTTCCACCAAGCCGTAAAAGAGGTTTTAGACTCTCTTAAACCTGCAATCGAAAAGCATCCTGAATTTAGCAAAGCTAAAGTTCTGGAAAGAATTGTTGAACCTGAAAGACAACTCATGTTCAGGGTACCTTGGACGGATGATAATGGTGAAATCCACGTAAATAGGGGCTTTAGAGTTCAATTCAACTCTGCAATCGGTCCCTACAAAGGTGGATTACGTTTTCATCCAAGTGTTAATCTAGGAATCATTAAATTCTTAGGCTTTGAGCAAGTCTTTAAGAATTCGCTTACGGGTCTTCCCATGGGAGGAGGTAAAGGTGGATCAGATTTTGATCCCAAAGGAAAATCCGATCTAGAAGTTATGCGTTTTTGCCAATCTTTTATGCAAGAATTATTCCGTCATATTGGTCCTGATACCGATGTCCCAGCTGGCGATATTGGTGTTGGTGGTCGTGAGATTGGATATCTTTATGGACAATATCGAAGAATTAGAAATGAGTTCACTGGTGTGTTAACTGGTAAAGGAATTGAATGGGGTGGATCGCTCATTCGACCTGAAGCAACTGGGTATGGTTGTACTTATTTTGTTGAAGAAATGCTTAAGGATAGAGGTACTGACTTTAAGGGTAAAATAGTCACTGTATCTGGTTCTGGTAATGTGTCTCAATATACTACCGAGAAAGTTAATCAATTAGGTGGAAAAGTGGTCACACTTTCCGATTCAGCTGGTTATATCTATGATCCTGATGGTGTATCTGGTGAAAAATTCGATTATTTCCTTGAATTAAAACAAAAACGTCGTGGTAGGATAAAGGAATATGCTGAAAAGTATAATGTCGATTTTTTTCCAAATAAACGACCATGGGAAGTAAAATGTGACATTGCTATGCCATCAGCTACTCAAAATGAAATTGATGCAAAAGATGCACAAACTTTAGTTGATAACGGTGTAATTGCGGTAGGAGAAGGTGCAAACATGCCTTCTACACTTGAAGCTATAGATATCTTCATAAAAGCAGGTGTCTCGTTCGGCCCAGCTAAAGCAGCAAATGCTGGTGGGGTTTCTACCTCAGGTTTAGAAATGTCCCAAAACAGTTTGAGACTAGGTTGGACCAGAGAGGAGGTTGACCAACGCTTGCACGAGATTATGGTTAATATCTATAAAAATTCTCGTGCGGCAGCTATCAAGTACGGTGCTCCTGGTAATTTAGTCGTAGGTTCAAATATCGCTGGTTTCATTAAAGTAGCTCGGGCAATGATGGCTCAAGGTATTTACTAGAAACATCAAACGTTTTTTTGGACACAGTGTGATTTGCTCTGTGTCTTAAATTCATTTTTTTGACTGTTCCTGAAGATATCACCAATCAGATGGAATGTAAATTATTGAAAAAACTCTTATTTTTCAAAAAAAGGATCATCAAGTCAGTTATTACGATATCTAGAAGATGTAATTACTAAAAAAACACCTTGAGCTTATTCAAATCAGTGGTGATATTGTCTTTCAAATCTTTTCTGCGATGGTACACTCAAATCTACTATTAAATCAACAAACAGAAAACTTATGTAATGAATAAAACATTCCTTTTATAGACTTACAAAAACAGCTATTCAGAACAATAAAATCACTTAGTTCTGAAATCACTTCTGAGAAAGGTCAAAATCTATGCAATTTATTTCTTAGCATGAACAAATAGGTGGTAACTAATGAAAATCTATCTTTCTGGTTCAATTCGTGGGGGAAGAGAATTTCAACCAATCTACAAAGTCATTTACAAGAATTTAATTGAGAATGATCATACTGTACTAGCACATCATGTAGCTTCTGAGAATGTGATCGAAACAGAGAAATCCTTGTCAAACCAAGATATCTACACTCAAGATGTTCAATGGCTTAAGGAATGTGATGGTGTAATCGCTGAAGTATCACTTCCTTCCTTAGGAGTTGGCTATGAGATTGCTTATGCCCTTAATTTGGAAAAACCTGTACTTGCTCTATACAATGAGGAAAGAAACCCAATTTCTGCAATGATCTTAGGTAATACTTCGCAATATATTATAATTCGATCGTACAAACAAATAGAGGATCTACTAAAACATGTATCCCTTTATTTATCAAAATTATGAAGAATAGAATAAATCTTGGTTTTTTTCCCTTTTCTGATATTTGAATCAAGGATCTTTGAAAATATTGTTGCAGAATATGTAATGAATTTCATTGGTTTTAAATATCAAGAAAGAGATTTCGTAATAAAAGGCTATTAAGTTTAAATCGAAACAGTGGTGTAGAGTTATTAGTATTTTGACTGATAAAACCTTCTGAATTCCTAGGAAAATCTCCGTCTATTATTTTAAATAACCTTTCTACAATAGTGACAATGAATGCCAAGAACAGTAAAACTGCTTATTTTTGATCTAGATGACACTTTAATTTGTTCCAATATCGATTATTATAAAATAAGATACTCTATAGCTGAACTTTTTAATCCTCCATTATCTGAAGAAACGATTAAAAACACTCCGATTCTTAAACTATTAACAAAATTGAACATGATCCATCCTGATCAGTATAATGAAGGAAAAGAAAGAATGATTGAATTAGAAAGTGGTGCCGCTGAATTTGCTACAGTACTGGAAGGAGCTGAAAAAATTCCCGATCTCTTGATGAAATTAAACATTCCCGCAGCGATTTTTACTAATAACTCAATTAATACTTTAAACATTTATTTAGCTAAACCAATTTTTAATTTCTTAACAAAATTTGAAATTTTCACCAGAGAAGATTTCACTTGTGCCAAACCTGACCCTGAGGGAATCATTAAAATTATTGAAAAATATGGGGTTCCTTCTGAAGATGTGTTCTACATTGGAGATTCCTATATAGATGCAATTGCTGCTCAACAAAGTGGGGTGAGATTCATTCACTTTAAATCGCGGAAAACTAATCAAAAATTATTCCCTGAACCTCCTTACGCAACAATAACAAACTGGGATGAATTTGAAGATTTATTGAATCAAAGTTGAAGTAATACTACCTCTCCTGGATTGTGAATCGTCTGAACAAGCAAGTTTCAAATTCAAATAATATCGATTCAAAGAAGAATCTTTTTGCTTTGTGTTTGTCTTCGTTAACAGTCTGCATAGGATTTGGAGTTATTATGCCCTTTTTTCCTCTCTATGCAGACGAAATACTATTTGAGTTCTCGATCTTTAATATTCCTTTTGGAATTGCTTTTCAAATAGGTGTGATGACGTCAGCTTTTATGTTTATGAGATTCTTACTTGCTCCATCTTTTGGTGGTTTATCAGATTCAAAAGGCCGTAAACCAATCATTTTAGTTGGCATGACAGTATACGCGTTTCTACTAGTTGGATATAGTTTTGCAAATGATCTATTATCATTAACACTCCTACGTACATTGCAAGGTATAGCTTCTGCAGCTGTATGGCCAGTTGGAGAGGCATTAATTGTTGATACATCTTCAAAAAAGACTACTGGACGTAATTTAGGATATTATATGTTAAGTATGCAAGCTGGGATGGCAGCTGGCCCATTTATTGGAGCTATATTCTATTCAGGATTGAATACTATAGCAGATTTGACTCCTGTGATGGTATATCGCCTTACTTTCATTTCTCAAGGAGTAATGGGTATTGCTGCGACCTTGATTGTTGCAATATTGGTAAAAGATCCAAATCATTCAGAAGAAATTCCTATTGTTAGCTATTTTGGAACAGCGATCAAAGATATGACTTCGAAAGCAATTAACAGTCCAAAATATTTGATTCAATTGTTTAAAACAAAAACAGATTATAGAGGTTTGAATTTATATACAATATATATTGTTGCTGTGATAAATGGGTTTGGAAATGCAATGGTTTTTCCTATCATTGCCTTATTTCTAGATGACACATACCTATTAGAACCTGATGTTATTGCACTAATTATAGGAGTTGTTGGAATTCTTGCTCTTTCAGGAAATCCTCTAGGTGGGTTTTTGAGTGACAAAACGAACCGAAAAAGCGTTACTTGGATTTCGGGTGTACTCAGAGGTGTAACGTATCTTTTTATTGGAGTAAATTGGGGATTATTCGCAGTAATAATTATGTTTGCTACTCAACGGTTTCTTTGGAGTATCTTTCAACCTTCATTTCGAGCTATGCAAAGTGATCTTGTTCCCCAAGAGGTTCGGGGAAAAGAATTTGGAATTGTACAAGCTTTTTTCAATCTAGGCTCTACAGCCGGTCCAATTGTAGGTGGTATTGTTTACGATACATTTCTAGGTGATCAATTCAACTTTTGGGGGATAAGCTATTATGGGGTAGGTATTACTTTCGCTTTAACAGGTATACTCTCAATTATTGGAAGTTTATTTCTTTTGATATTTATTAAAACTAAGGATCTTCAAGTTGAATCGAAAATGAGCACAATCAATATTGAGAATTAATGACAAATAATAAGAATTAAACTTAAGAGCGAATTTTCTATCATATTATTAAGCTTCAAAGTAACCCAAAATAGCGGAATTTGAAATATATTAAAACCATTTATGTGGTGAAGAATTGAGAAACTTTGCATTTCAAGAATTAGCCTATGCGATTGTTGTTGCAACATCGTACGGATTGTTCATGGGTATGTGGCTTACTGGAACTGAAGATATCGTCATCTTTTTCCTTTGGGCTATATTGATTCTTCTACATCTTGGTGGAATATGGCTAATTGTTTATCTTGAAGAACAAAAAGTAAAACCTAGAAAAACAAAGGAAAAAATCGAAAAAGAATCCGAGTGAATTGTTACATCAATTCTCCTTCTTTTAATTGTAGAACTAGCTCCCATATTGAGTTTAGCATTTTTAAATCGGGAGGAGATTCATTGAACCAAGAACTGATAATATTTGATATTACATGATTAAATATCTCTTCAATTTCAGGAGATAACATTTCCTTCGGGTCTATTTCCTTTTCAAGATCGGTTAATTTCATTTTTATGGATCTTTCTATCGTTTCAAGATTAGATATTTCAGGGAAGCTTTTTAATAACAGATCTAGTAGCTTACTTTGCGTTTTAAGGGTGATTTCTTCAAATAATTTTTTTAGTACTTTCTCATTAAAGTACAAAATTTGAAGTGCCTGTAATCTTTGCTGTCTTTCACTTTCCATGGCTTCGTGACGTTTTGCTTCTGCATCACGAATTTTTTCAAGTCTTTCTTCCTCTAACTTCATTGCCAGATCTATACGATCTGTAACCGATTTACTATCAGTAGAGATACCAAGTGGTTCTTTTATATTTCCAGAAAGCCATAGCTGACCTGGATCTAAGAATTTTTCAACCCCTCTAGTAATAAACGAACTTAATTTAGCAGCTCTTGAGTCTTCTAAATTTTTAAATTTCAAATCGCTAAGTAATTGATTAAGTTTACTAAAGATTTGACGTGATTTAAGTGAACTAGCACTAAATTCAAGGGAAGCTTCATTTGGACAGATTAATCCAACAAGATCAGATTCATCCTTGGAAAATAGGAGTAAGATATTTTTTCCTTCATATTGTTTATGGTCATACAATAATTCAAGGGGATAAAAATCAATTTCTATAGTTCGATTATGTTGTAAGAGCAATAAACGGGTTATATTAGAAGCATGATCAGTTATTAGTTTGACATGATCAAGTAAGTGAATCACCTGTTCAGTTGTAATCATACTTGATTGTATTCCTAACATCTCCATTCTTTTTGACGATATCTGTTTAACTGTATCGATAAGCATAATCATTTCCGAATGATCTTTTGACTGTTTTAATAGGCATATAGGGATGAAATTCTGTTCACGTAGAGAATCTTTGATTTCTAGAAAGTTGTATTCTTCCTGTAGATTATTGATGAGCATTTCCATCCACGCAGTTAATAGTAAATTTATATCATCTGAAGATATTTTTCCACTTTCCATTAAACGTGTGGTGATACCACGGACATCAACACATCTTTGTTTGGAATAAGAAATAATAGATTGAAGGTTCACATCTTCTTCAGAGAGAAGGTAATAATTCCATATCCCTAGTAATTCTTCATATTGAAAATCAGCTTCACTTTCTTCAAAATTTTCAATGTAAAGAAATCTTTCCTCAGTTCTCTGTCCTTGAACCTTTATTTTGATATGGTACTTTGCAAATAACAATTTGTAGGGGTTTTCAGGTTTACTGGAAATTTTATTGATTAAAAGCGAATTATTCAATTCATTCAG
>JAUUVJ010000295.1 GCA_030589605.1 Candidatus Hodarchaeota archaeon
AAAGCAATAATTGCCGTAAATACAGCTAAAAGTTTTAGTAGAGCTGGTTATAAGACATTATTAATAGATATTGATTTTGATATTCCCATCATCTTTGAAACTTTGAAATATTCATCAGAATGTAATGATATTGATAATTATCTTACTAGTAATGATTGGATTATAGATATAGAGGTGGATATCGAGGAAGCTATATCTAAGCTAATTACAGTTAAAATATCAGATGAAGCTCCTTCAATTACTGTTTCTCCAAGTGGAATTTTTATCAACCAAATCCGTAAATGGCAATCATTAAACGATAAAGAAATTTCGAAGTTATTCAGACGACTAACGAAGATGTTTCGAGTAATCAAAACAGAACAATTATTTGATCTAGTTGTACTCAATTTACCTAATAGTATCACACGAGCTTCTTTCCCAATAATGAGTTCTAGTTTTTGTTTTGCCATTACTGATAATGATATTGTTTCAAATTCGCTATTAGCTGCAAATATCGATGCTGTCGTAGGTACTCACCCTTTATTAAAGTTTAGCGGGGTAATTGTTGATAAATTCTTATTTGAATATCCAGAAAAAGATCAAGAAGAAATAGAAAAAATAGAAGAGATAATAAGCTTACCAGTGCTAACAACATTACCATCTATTAGATCAGAAAAGTATATTATACCTGAAACTCTTATTAATTGGACTATTTACGAAAAAGCATCCATTCGAAATCTCTTTGACAAATTAACCCAAAATATGGAGAAATTTGCTGAAAATCCTCGAACTATCAAGAAGAAGAAGAAACCCCTACTATATTCGCTTTTTATTGTATCAAAAGCTGGTCTTCCTCTCTTCACGCATTATTTCCTACCCCAATCAGAAATGGATGAGCTTATGACTAGCGCTGGTTTATCATCTTTGATTACCAGTGCATCCGTAATGATCGGGCAAATTATTGATAGACAGGATGAAACAAAATTAATTGAAATGAAAAAGGTAAAACTGATTATTGAAGATTGGAGAAATTATAAAATCATCTTATTAACTTCGTTATACGAGGAATATTTACGTGAGAGTGTAAAAAAATTCGGAAGAGCGTTTATGAATAAATATGCCTCTGAAATTGATACTTTTGAAAAAATAAGTTTTGCTCCTCAATTTAGTAATATTAAAGAGTTTGTTTCCAGATTTTTCAACGAAAATCGTTCATGAGGAAGCATATGATGAGTTTAGGACTATTACAATTTCCAATGCTTATAGCTATTGTTATTTTACACTGCATGTTATTTCAATGCTTAAAGAGAGAAAAAACCTAAAGAAAGTCATCTTGATTTAAGTACATTAGAATTTGATATATCTGATGATAAGAATGATGACATACAATAATTTGATCATAGTTAAGAAAAATAGTAATCTAGATGACCAGGTTTCCCTTTATATTCCTTTACCAGTTGATCAGATGTCATAAATTCTCTTGCACGTACCGCGTCAGTTATTGCATTCCCTTTAAGCTTTGATTTTTTTGGAACTTTGCTTTCACAGATGAGGTTAACCTTGTCTAAATAGTTCTGTTCTTTTAAAACAGAAAAAATTAATTTCCAGGGTACACCAGTACCTTTGTCGAGAGGAACATGATGTTTTTCACCTGCTTTTCCCACAACCATTCCAGAAAAATGCATCGGTAGGCGATTAATAGGCGATAGATCATTCCATGTTTGGTCAATAGCTTCTAGACGTTTGAGAACACCATCTTCAGTTGTTACAATTCCTCCTCGGGCAAAATCGTGTGAAATATCCCACGTGATAAGGCAATTATCAATTGTGCTCGCAATTTCTACCAGAGTAAAAAAATCAGCAAAGCTATTATATTTTCCACCCACTTCAGGAGCCAATTTTGCTTTGAATCCTTTTTGCTGACGCCATTCTTCCCATTCTTTCATCACTTTCTGCACATGAGCGTTATTATGTTTTCGCTTAAAAGACCCTGCGTGAAATGTCACATGATGTCCATTCAGCCAATCTGTAACTTTTAATGTTGCTGATAAGGTTGATTTTGAATATTTTAATTTTTTTGGATCTTCTGATGTAGCAGAAATTCTATATGGGCCATGGACTGAAGTATAGCATTCTTGTAAAGAAAATTGATTTATGATGTCTTTAGATTGTTTTTCACTCGGGAAAGGAACAGTTCCAGGAATATTTGTACGTCCAATAACACAATTGAGCAATCCAAACTCTATAGCGTTTAATCTATTTGTCTTAATCTCTTCAAATAAACCTAAAGTTTTTTCTTGTGAAAAAAATCGTGAAGTGGCTACTGTGACTCCAATTGATATGTTCAATCTTTTATTACACCCAATAACTAGTTCAGGTGTTCCTACTGTCTCAAGGTCTATATAGATTGTTAATCAATTTCAAAAGGTGTTAATTTTCTCACGGGGATAGAATCCTTAATTCGTTATATAAAGCTTCCAAATCAATATTAGAATATGTAAATTACTAAAAATTGTAAAAAAACCCTTAAAATAATACTAAAAAAAAATAAAAAAGAAAAACTTCCTGAAAAATTGACTGTATCAACTTTTTTCGACTGAATGAGTTTTTTATGAAATGAATAACAAAAAGTAGGAAGTAAGGAATGAATTAGCCTCTGATAACGGTGATAAAGTCATTAAGGTTATTAATAAAATAAAATGAAGTGAAATTTTTCGTTTGAATGATTTCATTACAGTCACTTCTCTCAATATTTGATTTAATTTTGTCTGAGTTTTGTGCCACTTTAAAAATAATTGATATATGATTTAAAAATGCGTGTATTTTACATTTCCTTTAAACAGAGAAAAATTTTGAAAATGAATACAATACACAATCAGTTAATGCTTTTGCATTCGTACTAGACCGCAGTTTGGACATAACCATTTAGTTTTCTTGTGAAATTTCCTTTTCGATGGTTTCATTTTAATTTTTTGGGCCTTTGACTGCAAGATCTTACAACGGGGACAATACATGGTTAATAACATCGTTATTTGGAAATCTATAAAGAATATTCCTTGAGCTTAGTCCAACACTTAATTGAAAATCTAAAATAATCGTAGAATGGGAGGATTTGGGGATAGAAACAGACTCCTTTTCACCAATATATTCATATTTCGCTATAAGATCAGTACAGTCACTAAAAGCGTAAATAAGCATTGAAATAATAATTGAAAAAGAAATTCTTTTATTAGATATGAGCATATACCTCAACAATTATATAAGTATTTCATCGAGGACTAGTAAAAGAAGCTTTTAAGGGTTTTAAATTTTTCCTCTCTTTTTTTTTACTGAGTGGTGAAAAAAAGGAAGTAAATGAGAAAAATAACAAAATTAGACAAATAAATGGTGAAAAAAAGATAGCAAAATCAAATACTAAAACTTTCTTAATAATGTGTGTTAATTCTATAATATTATCTATAATATTATCTATAATACTCGTAGAAATAAACAGGATACCTATGATCAAGGATGCCATTTTGGAGATTATTTTTCCAGAGAATCCTATTATCCCATATCCTTACAATCTTTTTGGTTTATTGATAATTGTATTAGGTTTTGCATTGATTATCTGGGCAAATTATACACTTCTACGGAAAATTAGCCTAGAGGAACGGGAACCGTTCCATACACCATCAGCCCTTGTTCTTAACGGTCCATTTCAATTTAGCAGGAATCCAGTCTATTTATCAGTAATTATGATGGCATTCGGTCTAGCGACACTATTTGGTAGTCTAATACTTTTTATTTTACCTATTATCTTTTTCTTTGTATTCCATCGATTTCTTATAAGGTGGGAAGAAAAGAAACTGGAAGAAACATTTGGAGAAGATTATTTAGAGTATAAAATGCGTGTTAGACGGTGGTTGTGAGCAACAGCTAGCGTTACAAGTCGATTAATGGTATTTAATATAAGTTAATAGACATTGTATTGACTGAAGTATATACAAACAGGGATATAACCAACGATTAACGATTTTAATTATGTCGTAATTACGAAATAAATAATGTATCATTCGTTAAAATATCTAAAATCCGAAGCTAATTCATTTTTAAAATTATAAAGATTGTGTCAATTTTGTCGTTAAGATTGGTACAATATTCAAATTGGTTAAGAAATACGTTTATTATCCACATTGTTATAGAATTTATTTTTGGTCTATCGTTTTTGTTAATCCCAGACCTTTTTTCATCAGTAATAGGATGGGAACCAGAGGTATTTGAGCCTATAAATCGAATTTTCGGAGCAGTAATCGTAGGACAAACACAGGTTATATGAAAGTATTCAAAGAACCTGATGGAAAAATCTTTGATTTTAAACCTGTCCGTGAAAAGATTAGAAGAAAAATGCATGAAATGAGATAAAACCGCGATATGGAATTTTAATTCCCAGTAAAACTGAAGTATAAAACTTTTAACAAAGATTGAAAGAAGACTTTATACGGATTTTCATGTAAATTGTTTGTTTAACATTTTTTGAGTACAAAATCTGTTGTATAGTAAAAATATAAATGCAAAAACAACAATAATTTCTTCAATTTTATCTGAAAAAAGAAATACTATCACTAAGCGAAAATATTAAATACTTAGCAAAAATACAAATAGCTAAGTGAATTGAATTGACACCTGATAGTATTGTAAAAGTAACAAATCGTGGTATGATAACTATTCCTGCTAGTTTAAGAAAAAAATATGGTCTTCGGGATGGAGATCAAGTTATAGTTGTAGAGGATGAAGGAATATTAAAAATCATTCCACTTGAGAGCATTGAAAGTCTCCAAAATCGATCTATTACGACAAAAGAAATGCTTGAAATTCTAAAAAGATCAAGAGAAGAAGAACTGGAGTTAGAAGAATAATGACTGGAAGAATCTGTCTAGATACAGGGCCTCTCACACTTCACTTCACTAAAGATGAACCCAAGGAAATAACAACCCTAATGAATGACATTAAACACCAAAAATCTGAAGCTTATGTCATTTCACCGATTTTAGTTGAAGTTTTCAAGCATTTATGTGTAGCAAAAGGTAAATCGTTTGCTGAATCGAGTATAAGTGCTTTACAGAAGAATTACCCATTAATTTTTGTATCATTAACTAATGATATTATCTTAAAGGCTGGAGGATTAAAATGTCACTATAGAAGAATACTTTCGTACTTTGATTGTCTGGTAATTGCATATGCATTAAATGAAAGACTTGTTCTTCATACAACAGAAAAGGAATTACCATCTATACAGAATCTAAGGGTGAAGAAGTACCAATACTAATTTTTCTAACAACTCTTCTATAACAATGTAGAATCATCTATTATATTCTTTCCTTTGGGAATCTTATGTCTCTTGCTGAGATTAATGCAAAGATTCCCTATTGTCATTGTACTGTTCATGAAGCCCTCCGACGTTATTTATATCAAGTTTCTGCGTTATATTATTATTTTTTTTAGTTATAGATGGAATTAATTTGTTAAATCCCTACTGTTCTTGTGTTAACTAATTGAGGGTAGTTTTCTGGAATACTAGTTATCTGATACTATTTGTCGTATAACCAACAGTACGGATGATGATGAGGCGTACGCTTTTTAATGTCTGTTATATATTATTGATTTTTAAATGCTTCATTTAGACTCTATTTGGGATTTTTGAATGTTTTACTCTGTTATCTGTGTTTTTAT
>JAUUVJ010000403.1 GCA_030589605.1 Candidatus Hodarchaeota archaeon
CGATCTTCGTGATGCTGGCGATGTTTGGTTCATTCCTTATTCTAAAACTACAGGTGCGACGAAAAAAAAGGGTCATGAAGCTCCTTTTCCAATCGAGTTAGCTTTAAGATGTTTAAGACTTGTACCTAATGCAAAAAACGTACTAGATCCTTTCGCAGGAACAGGAAGCACCTTACGAGCTGCAAAAGAACTTAATTTTATCGGATATGGATATGAGATTTTTCCCCGTTTAGATGTTATTAAACAACGGTTAAAAGAACCAGTTTCTGATATCAAAATACCCCTTCTTCCACAATTAGAATTTTACTCTAATATGATTTCAGAATTATTCGAGGAATCATTAAAACTGATATCAAAAGAAGAAAAAGAAAAAATGACTGAACTTCGTAAGCGGATTGATAGAAAGAAGTTTATATGGGCCTGTAAAGATTTAGATAAGAAACCAAGTATATTGAATTATTTCCCTGAATTTAAAACTGATAGTGAAAAAGCTGAAATGAAAGCTAATAGGAAGAATGATAAAATAAAACTTGATGATTTTCTTAATAAAGAATCTTAGGAATGAACATCGAGAACAGATATCATTGGTTGATCTCATTTTTTCTAGATGAAATATTACTATCCTCTTTAGATTAGAATAATCAGTTCTCTTTCATAAATTCGTTTTTCTTGAAATAATTAACCATTCAGCATCCATACCTTGAGGAGATTCATTTTTTCTTCCTTTTAATAGACGAGGTGAAATAATCTGATCGAAACCTATTTCGATAATTTTAAAACCGACATCTTGAAATATTTCGCAAAAAATCTTGTGACAAGGTATTAAATGACCAAGAACAGTTGGATTACCAACGAAAAATCCAAATTCTCCTTTCTTTCTTAATGTCGTATGAAGTTTCTCAATTATCAAATACATATCATAAAAATAATTGTAAACAAGCGGTACATACTTTCCATTTTTCCCATACTTCTTTCGTTCTGTTTTCTCTAAAATTTGAGAAATAGATATGAAAGTTTTAATATTTCTAAGTTTATTCATGATTATACTTATATCAGTGGTTTTTTTATTTCCTAATTCTTTTTTAGTCAATTCACGAACTCGGGAGTCATTTACTAAATCTAACCAATAAAGATCAAGCTTTGTAGACCTCATATACTCTTGTGCATAGATATAAGGTGGTGAAGTAACAATTAAATCAATAAATTCATTTTCTATAGGAAAATCGTAAGAAAGAACATCAGTTTCTCCTAAACAAATAATTTTCCTTTTATCTCCATCAACGCTCTTCAACAATGACTTATTGAGCGTGAATTCATATTCAGGAAATATATTTTTTTCAAATAGGATAGATGAAAGGCTCTTCATTTGAGTATAATAAGAGATCATTTTGTTTTTAAAAACTTTGTACGGGATCTCTGGATTTTTACTCACTTTTTCCCTCAATGTTTCCAGTTGTTGAATTCTTCTTTTTGATTTAAATAATTTAGGAACATCTCTTGCACCGTAAGATAGATATCTAGAAAGGTATAGTGTACACAGTTTTGTTAAGTTCATGAAGTCTGCTGGCATATTTGCTTCAATTGAATAAATAAAACCCCAAATTCTTGCCAGTAGTTGTTTAAACTCTTCTGGATACCAATGATCAATATTATTCCAATTTGGGTAGAAAAATTCAGCAGAATAGTCCTTCATTTTTTCCATAAAACTATCTAGATAAATATTATTTGTACCACATTTTTTTCTATCCTTATTTATTGATATAAATGATTTAGAATCACCTGTTGAATTTTGTTGTAATTCAAAATTAATTCTCTGAGTTTTAACTTCTGTAAGGAAGTTTGTTAATGGATTAATATCAATGCAAATACAATTATGGCCTAAGCGTAAAGCTTCAATCGCTGTTGAACTACTACCCGAAAAAGGGTCTAGAACCAGGCTATTATCTTGCTTCAAGTATTTGGATATTGTATAATAAGGAACATGAGGAATGAATTTGGCAGGATAAGAATAAAGATTATGCGTTAGAAAGTTAATGGGAGGAATAACATCCACAAGTGTCTTCTTAAACGCGAATTCCTTTGGTGCGGGGATTATGGACACAACAATCTTCCTCAATAGCTAAACCATTAGAAGTAAAAGTCTTTTTTTTCTTATATGTAAGTTGAACCTAATTCAAATGAGTTGTTACTATATTATAACTGTTGAAATAACTTTGATGCTGAAAATATTTAGCAAATACTCTCCTTTCAACATTTGTCTGCTTGAAATTAAAACTATTCTCTGATATAAGATAATTTAATCCTTTTTTTATTCAGATTGTAATTCTTTCTATTATCTTCAAGAATGTTATTGCATCAGTATGCAGTGTTTTTAAATTGTATTCCTTTGGCTGAAATCAGAATGAAGCTCAGAGAAAAGCCAAATCTAGAAAAGAAAATCGTATTTTGGTCTAGTTTAGGACATTTCTCTAATCATGTAGGAAACTATCTGACTCCAGCTTTACTAATTTATATGCAAACAGATATAGCGCTTAGTCAAACTCAGAGGGGGGTGCTGGGTTCAATTCCTATGATAATTTTAATTTTTCTTTCTACATTAATTGGATATCTCGGTGACAAAAGACCATTATGGAGTAAGCACATTATTTGGGTTGGAATTTTAGGGATTGGGTTATTCGGCCTTCTTATGTCGATAGCTAATTCATTCACACATTTAATGCTCGCTACTGTTGTTCTTGGGTTCTCATTATCCACATATCATCCTTTAGCGTTTAATTTCATAAATCGAATGAATAAGAATAAGGACAGAAATATGGGGATTTTATCAGTATCGGGAAATTTTGGAACTGCTATTACTCCATTAGCAGCAATGGTATTTGTTGTCCTAACAAACGATTGGAGAACCGCTTTTGTTTTATTTTCTATTATGCAGATATTGATTGGAATATCCTTTGCCATCCAATTCCCTAATGATCAAGAAACACAAGAAGAACTGAATAACAATAACACGAATAATTCTGAAATTCCTTTTTCAAATAATCAGATAAAACTATTATTAGGCTTGATTGTACTAGTATCTGTATTTCGGGCTCCAGTCTTTCGATGTATATCCTATTTTACCACAATTATTTTTTCAGACGCATTTAACTTCGATAAAATCGAATCTTCAGTACTTTCAGCTATTATTTTAGCTGTAGGTGCTTCTGCTACATTTATAGCTGGGATATTAAATAATAGAAAGACAAAGAAAAAAACAACTCGTAGCGATAGAGTTTCTTTTCGGTCTAATACGATGTTACTATCTTGTGGGGTATCAGCATTATTTCTTATACTCCTAGCTTTAATACCCACCTCAGAATCGTTAACTATTTTTTTGACCTATCTTACTTTGACTTTCTTCTATTTCTTGGGAGCAGCAATAATTCCAGCAATCATAAGTGAAATTGTCAGCAATCAAGGAATATCTTCCATTTATGGTGTTATGTTCTCTTCAGCTACATTAGCGAGTGCAATTGCACCAACGGTTTTTGGAATACTCGCAGATAACTATGGTTTTGAGGCAAGTTTCCTATTTCTTGGAGCTATATCATTAATTTGTTTCTTTTTTATTGTACTATTTGTATTGACTTTTCGATCATACACAAAAGCGATTAGTCCAATAAATCTTAGTTTATAGCCAGTGGAATGATAAAAAGGGTTTTACTTCAGAATTCATAAGTAAAAATTCTCTAGATAAGAATATATAAATTATATAATTACAAATATTTAGAATAAGCTTAGAATCCTCTATTTTCTTCAGGAGGCATTAAAAATATCATTGCTAAAAAAATTATTCCGTAGATATAAAACAAAGGCGAAAGAGAAAGCTGAACCCGAGATAAAAGAGCTAATAACATTCATTGGAAGAGGGTTTGCAGGAAAAACAACGATTTTACACCGTTTACGAACGGGTGAATTCTATGATAATACCGCACGAACGATGGGACTTAATGTGGAA
>JAUUVJ010000388.1 GCA_030589605.1 Candidatus Hodarchaeota archaeon
ATTAATGATTGCACAAGGATCATTCGGAAATCTCGAATCGATGATCGGTAATCTTGAAAAAGCTCTCATTCATGTTGAGATTTCTGCAGAAAAAGCTCAAAGTCTGAATGATCATATTTATCAAGAATTGTATCAACAGAAAACCCAAGAAATAAAAAATAAAATATTAGACTCTCTTTAGGTTTCTGCTACATAAAATTGACTTTTTTCTTCCCCAAATGATCTAATATTATTCATTACAAAACTAGCTAAGTAATTAGCCTAGAATATCACCAACTTTCTTTGCTGCTTGTTTCATATCAAGAAAAATTAATCCCAATTTGACAGAGCGGTTTGCAGACGCAGTTAATACAGCTTTTGTACCAGATTGTACGGAAATTAAGTAACCACTATCACCTTCAACTAGTATTCTAGTCATTTCCCCTTTCCCACATTCCATAACAGCTCTTTCTCCTAAGCTTAATATAGCAGCAGTCATGGCTGCAATTCTTACGTCATCCAATCCTTGAGGCAAAGTTGGTGGCCAGGATGATATTGGTAATCCTTCTAATGAAACCACACTAGCAAAATCAATCGCTGGGAGTTTACTTACAAATGTTTCCAATACCTCAACTATTTCTTTGTGTATTTGGAGGTCTGCTTCACTATCTGGAATGTACATGATTACACCCCTAATTTACTATTTTAACTATTTTTATCGGCTTTTGGCACCTTAGGCCATTATACCAATGAAATACATACTAGTTATGTGTATTTTTTTGCTTTCATCCTTAAAAACATTGTCAATTCGTTTCAGTTATTGAAGAATAGAATCCAGTAACAAATCTTGGTTTAACTTAAAGCTTTGTGGTAAAAATATTACATATCATCTAAATGATATACGAATGAGAATAACTTTTGAGAAAGCATATGTAGTATTAAAATAGGCTGAAGAAACCAATTACTGAAAAAATAATTCATTTTATATCCAGCAAAATATTCACTCCTTCATCAATAGCAACTAGTTCTTTATGAAATAAATATAATGAAGATAGGAAATGTAGAAAGCTTTTATATCAAAAGAGGAAACTGATCAAAGTGGGATGAAGATATTTGAATCAAGAATTACGAGACGATATAAAGAATATTCGGAACGAACCACCATCTTTTCAAGTGGGAAAGAATGGGGTTTCACCATCTGTATTGAAAGAGCTTGAAGAAAGGTTTAAACAAAAGAAAATCATAAAAATTAAACTTTTAAAGAATGGTCCATATGAAAACCGTTCTGAAGCTGTTCAAAAGCTTCAACAACACCTTCCTAAGGAGGTTGAATTATTGGAAGTGCGAGGTTGGACAGTTATTCTGAGAAAGAATAAATAAAATTAAATCTTAGAAATAACATTTTTCTATTAAGGTATTTATTTTATGCTAAAGTTATGCTACTTGAGTTTCCTTTATACCATATAGCTGAATCATGAGAATTTCTCTTGCTAAAGATTGGAATGCTCTTTTAACTCCGATACCTGTTGTTGCAACTGTTTCGTATATTGGATATTTTTGTAACCCCAATTTTTCAACCAGTTCTGTTCTTGGTAAAGCATCTGGAACATCTCTTTTATTGAGTGTAACAACAAGTGGAATTGTTGTGCCTAATTGTTCGTTAAAGCGTGTTTTCAATTCATTAAATGACTCAACATTTTCTTGAAACTGGGAAGCACTAGAATCAACTACAAAAATAAATCCATCTACACCTTTGATGACAATTTTACGTTGATGTTTATGACGATCTTGACCAGCAGTGGTATAAACATCAAATACAACACCAGTGGTAGCCTGCATTGGAACAAAATCAAAAAAAAGGGTACGACCTGTAGGATCAGCTAATTGTGTAAATTTACCTTTTTCTAGACCATCAACTTTATTATAAAGCCAAGCAAGAGTTGTGGTTTTTCCACAAAGACTTGCTCCATAAAAAACTATTTTAAATCTATGACGGCCTTCGGCATCTTTTCGCAAGCGGATATCTCCTTTTCAGAGTAGGAGTTTTTTTAATCTCAGAACAGATTAATTTGAGTAATAACACTAAAATTTTTCAAGTTCGCGGAGTGCTGCTTCTAGTTCGTCTTTTTCTAGACTTGAACGCACTTCAGGGCTAGAGGCAGGTATTCCTGCGATTGGTCGTGTTGGTTTTCCAACCAAGAATTCATCTAAAATTGAACTAAGTTCTTCATTTGCTTTCCTCATTAATAGACGAATCATACCAATGTTAACTTCAGCATCTGAGATAATTGTCAAAATACCACGGCCACATGAGCTTGCAAATATCTTTCCCGTATCAAATTCAGATGTAACAATGTCTAACCCTCCTATTGTCAAATTTGATCCTTGTTCAGCTGAAGCCATGAAAACAGCTGAAGCAATCGCTCCAATCCCGTCCACATCAACAGATACGTAACTAAATTTTGATACGTGAGCGATAGTGAGACCAGTTCGATCTACGAGTATTACTTTTTTAATACCAGGTTCACTTTTAATGATTTTACTAAGTACAGTGTCAAATCTCCGGGGATCAATCAACCTAGTTTGCTCCTTAAACGATGATTTCGAAATTTGAAGAAAATACTTCTCTTTCTTCTCTTTAAATTCAAGATAATAATGTACATTAATAAATTTAGCTTATTAGCTTCTGAAGTAATGAAATCAAATATCCTAATTTAAGTATGAAGGTTAGTTCAAAGTGTTAAATTTGGCTTTTTAGGAAAGTGTTAGCTTCAAATGAACATATCAATATTAATTGACGATAAGAGCCATGCAAATCATTATTATATTTCCTAAAAATATATCAGCAATGAATCCAAGCGTTAAATAAAAGATTCCTGGAGAAGAAGGCTGAACCCAAACATGTTTCTTCTCTTTGGCTTTTAAAAGTGAAATCAAGTCATTTTTCCTCTTTATATCGGCTTCTGGAGATTCGAGCATTGGACGAAACACGATTTTCCAAATTGAATCATCTTTAAAATCCTCTAAAAAGTCAAAATGCCATGGTGTCTTTTCAATCTCCTCTGATAGGTTATTAGTGGAATGAGGATACCCAACAAATCTAACAGCAAAACGAACCCATAAAGACTCATGAGGTAACTCATACAATTTAGGATTCGATCTCTGTTTAACAAGATTATAACATAATATTAGTAGAGGTGCAGAGATGGCAAAAAGATGAGCATTAAAAAAAGTTCCAAGTATTCTTGGGATAAATTGAATTACTATTTCATATTGAGGATCGGTAAAAGCTATAATTGGTTGACTAACTGGTGTAATAATCGCAATAGCAACGAGTGCGAATCCATCTGCTTCTCCCATTAAGCCTGAAAATATAATGAATAATCCTAACAAAAACGCAAAAAGGAAATTAAAAACCCACGTATTAACATAATCAACGGGAGATTCTTTCGTAATAATAAGGAGAAATATTTGAATCACATGAATTAACACACCACCTCCAATCATACAATACCAAACCCAATCAACAACCTCTCGTGATTTAAAATCCTGCCATGAAGCAATACCTAATAGAAAAAATGCAAGCCCAAGGAGAAGATAATTAAATTCTAACCCAGCCATTTCAAATTAATCTCACATATGGTTTGTTTTACTCCAATAAACATCAATAAATGGAATAATTCAACATTAGAATACTTCTAAGAAGACATTTTTGATATTTATGGAATAATTCTTTGACATATTCTTTGCAAAATAATAGTATATTAATTCTATATGATCTCGAAAACATTCTAAAATCATTGAAAAAGGCGAATGTATTGAAATATCCTCAATTTGATTTCAAAAAAAGCCACTGTGGCTTAGTTTTTGGTTAGATGGCTAAGAAATATCGCGTCTACCGAAAAGAGCAGCACGGTTATAGCGCCTCCTTGGTATCTTGGATCCTAACAACGGATAAAAGACAATAAGGAGGATGTCGTGGGTTCAAATCCCACCAGTGGCTTTTATTCAAATTTAAATGCATACTTGAATTTGATTTTGTTTTATTCTAAATAGTTATGATTAATCTAAGTTTTTCGTCTTAATCTGGAATTAAAAGGCATATATTTCTTCTTGTAAGCATAGCTTAAAGATTAGCTAAAAATGAACAGAACATCTTTGACAAAAAAGATTTATTATAATCAATCTAGAATAAATGTAAATTATTAAATTACATATTAGTGTTGAAAAATCAATTTGTAGATGACTAAGAGGCGGTTTTTTGGAATATAAAGAGATATATAAGTTATGGAAGGCCCAAAAAGCTAGTTCAACGCTTCTAGAA
>JAUUVJ010000130.1 GCA_030589605.1 Candidatus Hodarchaeota archaeon
GAAACAAATGCTTTCTATGTTTAAAAGTGCTTATAAACTGCGTAGAATCTTCGATATTATTTCTACAGGTGAAGACAGCCGTTTACAGTGGTATATGAACAGATTGAGAAGTGGGGATATAAAGAAGGCTGTTCATTGTTCTGTTCCATGGAAGTTAACTCTTGGTTTCCCATTTCTAGGTTTAGTAAATCGAATAATCAAATAGTGGGGGATCTATGTACCAATGAAGGAAATGGAAAAAATCTACTAAAAATATGAATATATATAAAAATTGATGAAAAATAGATTTTGGACCATTAAATTCCTGTATAAAGGTAAACTTGTAACAGCTGGTTAAATCCATCTGCTATAACCGGGCATAGTACAGCATTTTGGGAGAGATTCAGTATGACAACTATCTCCATTAACCGCGCATATTAAACTTGGTACTCCATCTATTTCTCCAACAACCATTTCTTTATCACAGTGTTTAGGAATTGGACTAACTAATTTTCCGCAGTTTTGACATCGATAAGAGGGCATTCTATAACCTCCAAAAAAACATTCTGAAATTAAAAAATAAACCATTTTAAAGATTACTGAACTATTGGGCATTTAGTTTTTATTTTTCTTAAAGAAATAATATCTTGTTATTTAATCTTTCTTAATCTTAAATGAAATAAAAATCAGTATGATTCCCGTAATGAATGAAAAAATTCCTATAGATACAAGTGAAAATCGACTAGATACGACTACAACGTCAAGATGCGCTGATTCAATTAGAGATGAGCCATTAAGAATCTCTGTAGCATTTAAATTTAAATTGTGGATTATAGCAACTAAAGCAAAAGAACCACTGTTTAATTGTGTAGACAATGAAGTTTCATTTGTTGTAGTTGAATTTGAAGAAAGGGAGCTAGAGGATAGTTCATTGAATAACGTTTGATATACAAGCTGAAATTGAAGAATGTTACCACTTGTGTTAAGTGGGTACAGGTTGAAAAGCGTTGAAACAGATCCTGAAAAAGAATTATACCTACTTTGTGTAGTCAAAAGTAGCATATGATCGAATGAGCTAACTTCAGAGCTGATTGATAAAGTCCCTTCAGTGTTATAAAGAGTACTTGGCTGTAATAAGTAATCAGTAGATTCAAAGGAAATCGCTAGGGTTGGAAAAAATGATCTAGAGGAAACTCTGAAATGACCAGACACCGAATTTGAATCTACAGTATACATACCAGTCATTGGTACTAGTAGAAATCCTAAAAGAATAAGCATAATTCCCAGTCCCATGAGTGGGGAATCAAAATGGTTTTTTTGTCGCCATTCAGAAAATCGCTTAATATTTAGATTAGGCAACATCGGCCATGCCACGAATACAAAGAAAATTACAAACAAAAAAACGTGAATAAGTAAATTATCAATCGAAATAGCAACTGGTTCTCTACCAAAGGTTTCTATTCGTTGTGATGGGGAGAGATTATAAAAATAAAGTGAGACACCTTGTAAGAATGAAATCCCTGTTAATTCTAGAATGAATCCAACTATGGTAACTGGAAGAAATAGCCATGGCATCATATCAATAAGAATAGCGAAGTTTAATGAAAATAAGCGATTAGAAAAAGGATAAAAAATCGCTAAGGGTTGATCTAAATCAAGTAAAAGATGTAAAAACCAAAGGATACCTCCATACGACAAACATCGCCCCCAAAAACTTTTTTTCTCATTGTTTTTCTTTATATCATCAGTTAATTGTTCATCATTGGAAGAATTAACCTTCAGATAGTGATAATAATAATAAATGAGAGTTCCTATGATTGTTATTATTATAGGAACAAAAATACTATGAGATATCAATCTATGTGATGCAAAAAAGATATCGAAATCAGGAAGGATTGAAAACATAATTACGATCCAAAATAAAGACTTATTCTGACGAAACTTATCCCGTTCGTTGCTAGATATGAAGCTCCAAAATAAAATTGATTCTAAACTAAGATGTGTTGGAAATAATGTCATAATAATTCACGAGTTTTGTATTATGGATATACGTCATCTAATTCGCGTATGACAATGAAAAGTTATCCATTTTCATATAACCTGCGCTTCGAAAATGCGATATCGAAGAAAAATACTGAATTTAGGCCCCCAGTTTGAAGCTTAATACTCCATTCTACAAGCGTTCAGTCTGTTCTCCATTAAGAGAATAGAACTTTCTCTTAAAAATATTTATCTTTTTACACTAAAGAGAGGAATTCGATCAGTAAGGATGAAAAATCGTCTGAGTATTTCCGTAATAGTTCGATTATTAATTGGATATCAGAAATTAGGAATTTAACTACTAATAAAAATTAATAATAATGCAATAGAAATAGTTATTATTCCAAAAGTGATACAAAATTTATCATAAGGAATATCTTTAAGTTTTAATAAACCACTCATTGTAATAATCCCAATAATTGCGGTTAGTGCAATAGTAAACAGTAATAGTATAAATGGAAATTCAACACTTCCTACAATAAGCCCCTTGTTACCAATAGAAAATCCATTTAAAATAAATTCAAGAATAGTAGCTCCGAAAACAGCTGGAACAGAAATTATGAAACTTATTCGTAAAGATTCACGCTGAGTAAATCCTAGGAACAACAACACTGTAATTGTCATACCACTACGACTAATTCCTGGTAATGCAGCAACACCTTGAGCTAATCCAACAATCAAAGCGTATTTTATAAGTTCATTACGAGATATTGAGTTAATCTCTAGTGTGCCTTGTTTAGGTTGATTCGCAAGAATTATCCCAGTTAAAATTAGTAAAACGCCTATGATAAGAGTGAATAATATTCCAGGATCAAAATTTAATTGTAGAGTTATCTCTTCCCAATAACTCTTAAACACTAAAACGATTGGTATTGCGGTTAATACTGTTCCTAAAGTAGCGAAAATCATAACATATGTAATTCGTGAATTTTTATCAAGTAATTGAAGAAAATCTTCTCGAAAGTACCATAAAACCGAAATCATGGTTCCAATATGGAGTATGAGAGCTAAAGTGACAGCTTCAAGTTCAGTCATCTGAAAAATATTAACAAATAGTAAGGATAATTGACCTTCTGACGATATTGGCAACCATTCGATGATTCCTTGAAAAATTGCCATTAAGATTCCCTGAAAAACATCAACCATTGGTAATAATTCTCCGAACTACAAGTAAGAACATTTTATTAAGATTTTATCTGTTCCCATCAAGAAGACATTAAATTTTCACACATTGTTATTTTTTTTATCTCGTATTAATTAAAATTAATTACTTTTAAATGGTGTTTGGATATGTTTGGATATGTTTGATACCTTAAATCCATTTTATACACATGATATAGAAAAATATATAAACAAGATGTGAATAAATCATATATAGAAATAAACATTAATTAAAATAACAGGTGATTGTATGAAACGAGAAAAAAGATTTTTTGATAACTTTTGGAGTTTTAATTTTGAAGATATGCTTCATTCTTTCAGCGAGGAAATGAATGAACTTATGAGACCTTCTAATTTAGAGGATCAAGAAAATGGTCCAATTTCTTATGGATATTCCATTCGTATCGGCCCTGATACAAATTATCAACCTGAAGTTAAACAATGGGGTAATTTAAACGATTATTTCCGCAAAAATGGGTTACCTAATATTGAATTTCCTTTAACAAAGATACAGAACCCTCAAGCTCAAGAAGTTCTCCCTGAACCTGATTCTACTAATCGATTTATAGATTTCATTGACGAATCCAAGACCTTGAGAATTATAGTTGAAGTACCCGGCTTTACTAAAGCTAATTTATCAATAAATATAAATGAAGAAGGTACGGAGATTAATTTGAGTGGAAAATCGGAAAGAAAAGAGCTTAATAAAACCATCAAGCTTCCTACGAAAATAGAACCGAAATCAACAAAAAGTTCTATTAATAATGGAGTACTAGAAATAATTGGAAATAAGACTGACAAATCTACAAAAAAGGTTAGGATAGATATAGACTAGCTCCACCTGAACATATTAGAGAAAAGTGTCTACATTTTACCCCTACCAATATATTGAATTATATATTTAATATGATACTAATATTGAAAAAACTGAGCTCAAATAAGCTAAAAAAGATTTAACAGGGAGCTAACAGAATTATGAGTGAAAATAGAGATAATAATGCTTTCAGCCCCGAATATCTTTCTTCACTAGAAGAAAATGTTCTTTCTGAGCTATCATTAAGAGAAAAAACCTATGCCTTCAGATTTAACGGACTACGTCGTTTATTAAGTGATGTTCATCAACAAAAGCTCACTCGTGCATTAGAAAGGTTACAAGAAGATAATCTAATTGAACGACATCCTAATGGTGGATATCGTCTTGATGATAATTCTTATGATATGGTTCGGGAGTATTATAGTAAGCAGGATATGTATTTAAATTATAGAAAACCAAATTCTGGAAACAAAAAAGTCTTTACTTCTATCTCAGGGGAACATCCCTTTCCTGTTAAACATATAATCAGTAAACTGTCAGGAAAATACTTCGGAAATTTTCGTTTTATTGGTCATTATTATTCCAAAGGGAAAGGTCAATTAGAATGGATTCACGCAGAAGACCGTTCTAGAATATTGATATCAACAATTACCCCATTAGAAATTCAAATTATTACATACAACGTCACTAAGGCTGAATTAAACAGATTTTTACGAATCATACAGCAAACACTCTTAGATTATCACCTAGTAGTTACTCTTACAGAGGAAACTGTACCTCAAGCAAATTAACGGGATTTGAACGGTCTAACCAACTCCGTTTAATTTTTTAGATATCCTAGTTACTAGATTTAGTTTAAAGATCGATTTATCCAAATATTTTTTTCTTTTAGATAGAAAATTAAAAGAGAAAATGAAGGAACGATTGCTTGTTCCAAAACTTTTTAAAATCATACTTTTACAAATTTAGATGAGGTATTACAATGGGGCCTTGCGTTCTCACAGCTTAAAAAGAATTTTTTGATATTAAGAGAGCGAATAAGGCATTTGAGATTACCCTCGATATTTTATTTTACTACTTCACTTGAAGAGAGCATAATCTATCATCGAAGTAGATTTCAATCAAAAGAAAAAGCAAGAATTGTACGGTGAAATGCGATGAGTGAACAACAACAACAATCTATTGATCAATTTTTCGAAGTACTCCGTTCAATAGAGCAAAAGTGGCAAAAGAAATGGCAAAAGGATGATATATTTGAAGGGAAAGTCGATACAAATAAACAAAAGTATTTCGTAACTGTTCCTTATCCCTATGCATCTGGTGCTCTACATGTTGGACATGCAAGAACATATACTCTAGGAGACCTGTTTTGTAGATTAAAACGTCAACAAGGTTTTAACACGATGTGGCCAATGGCGTTTCATATCACAGGAACACCAATATTATCTGTATCTGCCAAAATTAAAGCAGGAGATAAAAAAACAAAGGATATTTATTCTGAATATGTTCGCATTTATGAAAATGATGAAAAACAAGTAGATCAATTAGTCAATTCATTTACTGAACCTATGAATGTAGCAATGTATTTTTCTAAAAATATGATTACTGATTTTAAATCAATGGGTTATTCGATAGATACTCATCGTCAATTCACAACTGGAGACCCAGAGTATAATAAATTCATTGAATGGCAATATGATCATTTAATAAGAAAAAAATTGATCGTACAGGGAGAATATCCAATTTTATGGTGTAAAAATGATCAAAACGCTGTAGGTGAGGATGATGTTCTTGATGCAGATGTTGAAAAAGTTGAAGTCCAAGACTTTACCGCTCTAAAATTCGTCATGGAAAATGGTGAATACCTAGTAGCAGGTACATTCCGACCAGAGACAGTATATGGAGCAACAAACTTATGGTTACATCCTACATCTATCTATAATCGAGTTAAAGTTGATGGAGAGGTTTGGATAATTTCTCCTCAAGCTGTAGAAAAACTGAAATTCCAAAATCATGATATTGAGGTTCTTGAGGAATTTCCAGGATCAGAATTAATAGGAAAGGACGCTTTTGCTCCCCGTATTCCAGAACGACCTTTACCAATCTTACCTGCTCCATTTGTAGACCCTACTCATGTAACAGGGGTCGTTTATTCTGTACCTGCTCATGCTCCTTATGATTATATAGCATTAAGAGATTTGCAAGAAGATCCTTCCCCATTAGAGCCCTACAAAGGATTAAAGGAGAAAGTTCAGACTTTAAAGCCAATTGCTTTAATTTCCGTTGAACCATACGGGGAGTTTCCTGCAGTTGAAATTGTTGAAAAGCTTGAGATAAAAAATCAGAATGACATTAAAAAGCTAGAAATAGCTACACAAGAAATCTATTCTGCAGAATTTTATAATGGGAAAATGATGGACTTTACTGAAGAATTTGCAGGAAGCAAAGTCGAACAAGCAAAGGAAAATGTCTCAAGAACACTGAAAAAAGAAGGAAGAGCTAGTTCTTTTTATGAAGCTTCAAGGAAAGCAGTTTGTAGATGTGGTGGCGAAATCATTGTCGCTGTTTTACCAAATCAATACTTTTTAAATTACGGAGATGAGGAATGGAAGTCTACTGCAAGAAAAGCATTGGATGGAATGACAATTTTGCCTGAAAAATACAAACGGTTGTTTGAAAGCACTTTTAACTGGTTGGATCGCCGACCTTGTGTTCGAAAGCGTGGATTAGGTACAGAGTTTCCATTAACAAAAGGCCAAGGTTGGATTATAGAATCCTTAAGTGATAGCGTAATATACATGGCTTTCTATACCATTATTAGACATATTCGTGAAAATAAGGTAAAAGTAAGCCAATTGACACCCCAATTGTTTGATTATGTATTTTTGGGGAAAGGGGATCCGAAAAAAATCTCCCTAAAAGTTAAGATTAGTAAAAAGATCTTAGAATCAATGCACAATGAGTTTGAGTATTGGTATCCCAACGATTTACGTCATACAGCAATAGCTCATATTAGCAATCATCTATCTTTTGCTATCTTTCATCATGCAGCAATTTTTCCAGAACGTCATTGGCTTAAACAGATTACTTTGAATGAGTTATTAATCCGTGAAGGAGAAAAAATGTCTAAATCTGGGGGGAATATAATCCCAATAGCACATTTACCAAAACAATATTCCGTAGATGTAACACGATTATATTTAGCTTCAGCAGGATCATCAGATACAGTATTAAACTGGACTGAAGAAGGAATAAAGACAATAGTATCCCGTATAAAGAAATTTTGGGCATTAGCGAATAAAATAATGGATAACTCCACCACTGAAGTTCTTGATATAGAAAATGCTTCATTTATGACTCGAGCTTTCGTATCTACATGTATTCAACATTTAGAAAACGGTGTGATTGATTTAGAAAGCTTTGACGCACGGAGCTATATCGCGTGTAGTTTTCATTCGATGTTGAAGGAAGTTGAATTCTACTTAAAAACATCTATTGGACTCCCTGAAGAAGAAAGAAACGCAGCTTTACATTTTATAATTGATCCATGGATTGTCGTTCTCTGTCCAGTGATCCCTCATATATGTGAGGAATTAAATGAGAAAATGGGTAATTCCGATTTTTGTTCTTTAAGACAAATTCCTTCAGTTGATATTCCATTAGGAAGTGCTATCTTAAGCCAACAAATTAACTATATCAATGATTTAGTGGACGATATCAAGTCAATTATTGAACTAAAACGAGCTAATCCGTCAAATATTTCGATTTATATTTCACCAGATTGGAAACAAGATCTTTTTGCAACAATTTCAGAAATTATAGGTGAAGGAGCATTTAATATTGGGAAGGTCATGGGAAAAATAAAGAAAAACCCGAAATTTGCTCAAAAAATGAGTATTATTGCAAAGGAATTAAAAAATATAAAAAGGGAATCAAAGATATTCAGACAGGATTTTTTGGGGTCACGAAATGAGCTAGAGGCTGTAAATGGTTACAAAGCCTATTTTACCTCATTATTTGGCTGTCCAACAAACGCATATATTGCTGAAAGAGGAAAATTCGAAGATCCATTAAACAGAGCTCCGCGGGCCCAACCTAATAAACCCGCTCTTTACATTGAATTTTAAGAATAAATCGATTGATATAATACCTACATAATGTTCTTAAATTAGATACAATATCATCCAGTGATTTATTCCTAAGAACAGATTTGAATTTCACACTTTGCAATATAAATTAAGTAAAAGAATTGTGACTTGTGCAATTAAAGCCAGTCATAATATTGTGTTAGTAGTTTTTACTTATATGAAATAAAAAATAGTTGACTGACATAATTAATCCATAAATAAGGAGAAATTAATGATGAATTATCCAACTAATCCATTATTTGATAATAATAATGCAAATAATATGCAACCATTAAAAGGTACAACAGGGCTCGCTCTTAAATTTGCCAATGGAATTATAATTGTTGCAGATAGAAGAGCGTCCATGGGAACGTTCGTGGCTAGTAAAACTGCAAAAAAAGTCCATAAACTAAATGAATATACAGCTATGGGTATTGCAGGTTTAGTATCAGACGCTCAGTCCTTAATCGATGTTATGAAGGCAGAACTCAGACTGTATGAATTGGAAAACAGCTTTCGACCAACTATTAGAGTAGCTGGTAGCCTTTTGGCTACAATAATTCACGGAAGTTACCGTAGATTTCAACCATACTGGGTACAGCTTCTTGTGGGTGGTATTGATCGCCGTGGATCTCATATATATGTTCTTGATCCAAGTGGGTCAATTTCTGAAGAAGATTACTTTGCTATTGGTTCTGGAACTCTGCTCGCAATTGGGGTTTTAGAAGCAACTTGGAAACCAGATCTAACCAAAGCGAAAGCAAAGGAGTTAGCGGTGACAGCATTGAAAACTGCTATTGGACGCGATACAGCAACTGGAAATGGTATCGATGGTATCATCTTTAGTACAAAGGATGAAGTTGCTGAGGAATTTAAAATTGAACTATGAGGTGAAAGAAAATGTACGATCAACGTGTTCCTTATGATAAAAGCGCAGCGATTTGGTCCCCTGATGGAGAATTAGTTCAATTATCGTATGCTCGAAAAGCTTCTGAGAGAGGAGCTGCAGCAATCGGAATGATTCTTGATGAAAAGACAATTCTCTTAGCTGGCGAAACTCTATTTGATCCCTTAATTGTACGGCCTGATAAAATTCAGAAAATTGACAAGAATCTCTTTGTTGTTGCTGCTGGTTTATCTACCGATTCAAACCTTCTGATTAGTCAGGCTCGAATGGTTGCTCAACAACATAGATTGATATATGGAGAAAAAATCTCTGTTAGAGCCTTAGCAGCCAGATTAGGCAACCTGATGGCCCGGCATACGATTACTGGTGGTTTAAGACCATTTGGTACTGCCCTTCTTCTTGCAGGTTTTAATCCTGTAAACAGTATATCCGAACTCTTCTTCGTTGATAATGGTGGTTCTTACTTCGCGGTTAATGCCTATGCTGCGGGAAGTGGAAATGAAAGAATAATTGATTCACTAAGGAAAGAATACAAATCAGGATTTGATGTTGAAACAGC
>JAUUVJ010000049.1 GCA_030589605.1 Candidatus Hodarchaeota archaeon
GAAGGGATAGCAATGACTAGAGATGGAGGAACGTATGTCATTGTTGGACAATATACAGATGCGGGAAATATTCAATTAAATCCTCATCTAGATATTAATAAGAAACATATTACAATAAGAGGATCCTGGGGAAGTGATTTTAGTCATTTTTACCTAGCAGTAAAACTGGTTGAAAAATTCTCTTCAAAATATCCTTTTGAGAAGATTATAAGCAAAGAATACACATTAGATGAAGTAGCAACAGCATTAGATGATGTTGAGCACTTAAGAATAATGAAAGCAATTGTCAAACCAAACTAAATAGACAAAAGGATTGAGAAAATTTTTTGAAACCATATACCAAGGAAGAATTTGTTTCTTTTAATGGAACAGAATTATTCCCAGGAGTCGTGTTAGTTAGACCCTCTGTTAAGAAATATTTGACATCAAATTCTTTATTGTTCGTAGATGAGATTACACTAATTGTAGATTCAGGATTTCAACATAATACTGATCAACTGATGAAAGTTAGAAAATTATTCAATCCTGATATACTGTTTTTTTCCCATTATCATTTAGATCATACTTTTGGTTGTCATACTTTTCCAGATAGCAGAAAAATTATCCATCAAATTGAAAGAGACGCTCTTACTACGTCTGAATTATTTATCCAATTCTGTTATAATGGTTCTACAATCCCCAATAAAGAACTAGCTTTCTGGAATAAGCGTTTTCAGGATTTTTTAAATGTCGAAAACCTTTCAAATTGGGATGATTTGCATTTAAATGACGTAAAAACATTTAAAGGTAATGATATTATTGATCTTGGAAATTTTCAACTTGAAATAATTCATTTACCAGGACATTCTCCAGGACATTGTGGACTATATGACCCACTAAGTCAAATTTTATTCATTGGAGATATGGAAATCTCAAGTAATTTCGGGCCATGGTACGGTTGGCCAAATTCTGATCTTCCAACCTTTAGGAAATCTGTGAATACTGTGATTGACTTCATAGAAACGCATGAAATTTCCCGAATTATCTCTAGTCACTCTCGAGAGGTTACTAAGGAGGAGGGATTAATTCTCCTTCGTCGTTTTTACAGTTACTTTGATATTCGAAAACAGCAAATTTTCAACTACATTTCGTATCATAACGATGGAGTTACACTTAAACGAATTGCTGACCAATCTTTAATCTATAAAGGAAAAAAAAGTAATCCATCGTTCGTATGGGAATCTTTTGAGTTAATACATATTGAACACCATATCAAGGAACTAATCAGTCACAATCAAATACTAATGGAAGGCAATTTAATAAGAAAGCATGATTAATTTTGTCCGACAAAGTAAAATTTCTCGTATTCAGTGACCTCTTTCGGTCACAAACTTAAGAAACCTACTGTTCCTATTTTCGATCATGGGGTGATGACAAAAACTAATTCCTTTGCTCTAAGGGCGTCTTCTCTTGTAACTACGTTAGACGAGTTACCCGTCAAAGGCAAGCGAAGAATAACCAATTATGTAGAAATTCATCGGTGCTTGAAATCTCAAAAATAGATCTGCTGCAAGTAGTCCCAATGGAAAGCAAGCATTCTCTGGTTGTTCCCCTGCCGGATAGCGGATGTGTGACTCATCCTGGCCAGAACTATTTTCCTAATAGTTGTCTGACAAATCTAGTCATGAATCTTAATCTTCAATGGTATTTCAGGAAATGTTTGAGACCGAACACATATAATTTTTCTGATTTATTGGTCAGGGAAAATCTAAATAGCTCACCAATCCGAGTATAGTAATTAAAAGATACTAAGTGATTTTAATGAGAAATGTGAAAAATATCGCTATAGTCGGTGTAGGACAAATGGGTAAAGGTATTGCCCAAGTTTGTCTAATGGCTGGTTACAATGTGATTCTGAATGATGTCCAGAATACTATTATCGAAAATGCAGCTAGCTATATCGAGAATGGGCTTAAGAAGCTGGAAAAAAAGGGTCAACTTCACGGAGAGTTGACTGCAGCTTACATCCTAGAAAAATTGGACACTACAACTAATTTGGTTGATGCTGTAGCTAATGCAGATTATATTATAGAAGCGATAGTCGAAAAAGTAGAGATTAAACAGAAAGTATGCAAAAAAGCACTTGATAATTCCCCTAATCATTGTGTCTTTGCATCAAATACTTCTAGTATAAGGATTACTGATATTGCTAAGACGTGTAGTAAATCCGCTAATGTCATTGGAATGCACTTCTTCAATCCTGCACCCTTAATGCGCTTAATTGAAATTATTGCAGGAGAACAAAGCTCAAAAGAAGCAATTAATATTGGAATCGAAGTTGGGGAAAGTTTACCATGCTTGAGAGGTGATCGATATGTTCCTCAAGTGTTGAAGGATCGACCTGGTTTTATTGTCAATCGTGTACTAGCTCCTGGAAGGATTTATTCTGAATATATTTACGATCTCGCCCACAAACAAGGTATTCCGTGGGAACAAGTTGATGCAGATATAACAGGTCCAAAAGAACCCATGAGCAGACTAGTTCTAGCAGATTTTGTTGGACGTGATGTGTCATTTCATACAGCAGAATATTATGCTGATACTCTCTCACCAGATTTTGCACCTGGTGAATTTGTAAGAAAACAAGTTGCAGAGGGTAATTTGGGGGCAAAAACAGGACGGGGTTTCTATGACTGGTCTAAAGGTAGACCAAAACCAAACTTATCCAAAAAAGCAGGGATTGTAAATCCCATGGTTTATACAGCAATTGGGGCCAATGAAGGATGTCGAGTGCTCGAAGAAGGTGTGTGTCGTAGCTGGAAAGTGATCGATGAAGCAATCCTTGCAGGTATGAATTTTCCTGGCCCAATGAAAGCGGCTACAAAAGAATACAGACAGATGGCCAAGCTTCTTGACAAATATTCCGAAAAACTCAAGAAACAATACCTTAAACCCATTGAACTCTTTAAATCTGGGAATTTCAGGAGATATGAATGAAGTCTCTATTTCTAGAGAATGATACCTGGATTCACTATTAGATTTAATTGGAATAATAATTAGAAGTCTATATACAGAATCTTTCCTCTCAAATACTTTAAAAAAATATCATTGAATGAGAAGAAGGGAATTAATCATGGAAGTAAATTCATCTATCGTTAAAACTAAATTCAATGAAAGAAAATGTGACATTTCATGGCGTGATATTATGATTTATGCAGCTGCGATCGGAGATAACAATCCTTGTTATCTGAATGACGAAAGGGAAGGTGGAATCATTGCTCATCCTATGTTTCCAGTCACTCTTACCATGCCAATTGCTGAAAATTTAGGAGATTATGTTAATGAAGAAAGTGTTGAAGATTTTCAATATGATGTGCTAATGACTAGTGTTCATTATTCAGAATATATCAAAATCCATCGCTTAATTCGGCCTAATGATATACTCACTGTTCATACTAAGATTGCAGCTTTACTTCCTCACAGGGTAGGTACCCATATTATACTTTGTTGTGAAACCATTGATAACTCTAATAAGCCTGTTTTTACCGAATATCTTGGGGGTATGTTGCGAGGTGTTCAATGTATAGGAGGGGAAAAAGGAAGAAAAAATTTATTCCAAATACCTATTTGTGAAGATACCGGAAAAACAGAGTGGGAAAAAGAAATATTCATTGATCCGTTGAGAGCACACATATATGATGGTTGTGTAGGTCCCAATATGCCGTTTCATACCTCCAGAGATTTTGCTCTTAGTGTGGGATTACCTGATATTTTATTACAAGGAGTATGTACTTTAGCAATGGCTGTTCGCGAAATTATAAATAAAGAATTAAACGGGGATCCAACCGATATCACTGACATCGCTTGTAAGTTTACTTCAATGGTTATTCCTGGATCACATATAAGAGTTGCTTTAGCCAAGTCCAAAATAAATAAAACAAGTAAAGAATTTTTCTTTGAAGTTTTTAATGAGAAACAAAAGAAAGCAATCCGTGAAGGATATTTGAAGGTCAAACATTCTTAATGGGATTTATATAAGCTAAGAATTCGTATCCTAAGTCTGTTGAACTACTTCAATCAGGAAATTTAATTTCAATGGCATGCACCGTGGGAAACAGTATAATTTGTTCAGGATGGTTCATTCTCCTGGTTTATAAGGAGGAAGTTTACATCTAAGTTCTGGTTTTTTTCGAAATCCAAGTATAAAAGAACCTTGGATAAGTTTCTGAATTTCGTTTGTGCCTTCTAGAATTGTATTAGCTCGTGCATTTCTCCAAAACCGTTCTAATGGGAAATCTCCACTAAAACCCATTGCTCCATGAATTTGAATCGCTCTATTGGCTGCATCAGAAGCATAATTTGTTGCTTGCCATTTAGCCATTCCTGTTTCTCGTGTATTTTCAATTCCTTGGTTTTTTAACCATCCTGCTTTAAAAACAAGAAGCTGGGACTGGTCATACCCTGCTTGAATAAACGCCAGATGTTCTTGAATCAACTGAAATTTTCCAATTTCTTGACCAAAAGCCTTTCTTTCGTGACAGTATTTCTTCGATGCTTCGAGACTAGCTCTAATAGACCCAACAGCTCCAGCAGCAACTGTATATCGTCCATTATCTAGTGCTGTCATAGCAATTTTGAATCCTTCTGCTTCTCTGCCAAGAAGATTCGCTGCAGGAACTCTGACGTTCTGTAATACTATTTCACCTGTATCACCAGCTCTAACTCCGAGCTTATTATGGAAAACACTAATTGTGACACCTTGTAATTCTTTTTCCACAATAAAACAAGCAATACCTTTAACCCCTTTTTCTTTTCCCACTCGTGCGAAAATTAGAAAGCTATCTGCTACTTCCACCATGCTAATCCATTGTTTAGTTCCATTCAAGACATATTCATCCCCCTCTTGATGTGCACGGGTTTGTAAATTAGCAACATCGGATCCACATCCCGGCTCTGTTAGACCAAAGGCACCAATTTTCTCTCCCTGAGCTTGTGGGATTAAATATTTTTCTTTTTGTTCTTCTGATGCCCACCACCATAATGTACAGCTACTTAAGGCCGTATGAACAGACATAATGACTCTCAAAGAGGTGTCAATTCGTTCTAATTCCTCACACACAAGAGCAAGAGCGATATAATCGAAACCTGCACCACCGTACTTCTCAGGTATACAAACCCCCAATATACCCAGCTCTCCCATTTTTGGTAGAACTTCAGGATAAAGACTTTTCTGCGCTTTATCATATTCATTTACTTTAGGTGCTATATCACGTTCGACGTAATCTTTAACACTATCTCGCAGCATTAGATGTTCTTCGGAAAGTTTAAAATCAATCATTTTCATTCAACCTGCTAAATAATTCAATGTCTTAGCTTTAACCTATTCTTCTAATAGCTATTAGCATCATTTGATGAACAGCGACCAATTTAATCGCAATTAGAACTAAAACCTTTTATTATTGGATTATTTATAGAATTTGTGTATAATGGGACTGTAGGAGAATTCAAAAATACTAAACTTGAAGTAAGCTAAAGAAATGTGAAATACAAAATTCGTGATAAGAATGAATGAAAGAGTGGATTTCAACACAGAAAATCTGAAAAAAGTTTCGGTCATAGGGGCAGGGCACATGGGTCATGGCATTGCAGAAGTAGCGCTTTTATCTAATTATTTCGTTTCTCTTGTTGATATTAGTGAAGAGAGGGTTACTAAAGGAAAGTCGTTGATCGATTGGTCCCTAAAAGAATTATTGAGAAAGTCAAAGATCACTGAGAAAAAATATAGTGAAATACGGAATAATCTCGAGATTTCCACAGATTTGGAAAAAGCTGTCAAAAACACCTTTCTATGCATTGAAGCAGTACCTGAAAAACTAGAGCTTAAAAAAAATGTCTTCAAAAAGTTAGATAAGTTTTCTCCCAAACAGACTATTTTAGCATCTAATACTTCTACAATGAGCATTACTGAAATTGCTAATATTACTCAACGTCCTGAAAAAGTATTTGGATTACATTTTCCTCCTCCCCCTGTCCTTGCGAATGTTGTTGAACTAGTTAGAGGAGAGAGAACCGCAGATAGCACAGTTAATCTTGGGATCGATTTTATAAAAAACTCACTCAAAATACCTATAATTTCGAAAGACAGTCCCGGATTTATCTGTAATAGTATCATGGCTCCTTCAATACTATTAATTCAACTAATGCTTGACCGAAAAGAATATTCTCCAATGAAAATTGATGCTACAGCGTTGAATGAGAAAATGATAATGGGACCTTATGAACTCCTAGATTATATGGGACTGGATGTTGTGCATGATAGTTCGCTATATCTAGCAAAAAGACTTTCACCAGATTATACCCCAACGCAAATTATAACGAAATTAGTTAAAGAAAATAAACTAGGTAGAAAAACTGGAGAAGGTATCTATAAATGGGGTCCAGGAGGAAAGAGACCGTTTATCGATTTGTCAGATCCGGCGGATTTTGACCTTTTGGATCTAACACGTGTTCAAATCAATGAAGCAGTCAAAGTTCTGGAAGAAGGCGTTGGAACAGTGCATGATATTGAGATTGGGATGAAACTTTTTTATCACAATCCACAGGGACCTTTTGAAATGGTCAAAAAAATGAATTTAAGTGATTTGACAGTTTTCCTTGATAATTTATCTAATAGATATGGGAAAGAAGTATTTCGCGCACATAAATGGATCCGTAATAATACTCTGGTCAAACGAATATCGAGTAATGATGAACCATTACGTTCTTAAGGATAATCCCCTCGATTGATGAAAAGGTTCCTTATTCTTCCCAATAAAATATTTGTATTTGCAAGAAAGTCAATCTGGTAAGAGGCTTAGAAAATGTCAAACGAAAAAGAATTCGAACATGTGACAATAGAACGAAATGAAAAGGGCAGATATGCTGTAATATCAATAAATCGCCCTGAAAAGTTGAATGCTCTTCAAATTAAAACAGTAAAAGAAATTACTGAAGCATTAGAATCTATAGAAGTTGATCGAAGTGTCCGATGTGTTGTCCTACGAGGAACAAAGGAATATTTAAAGAAACCTGCGTTCTCTGCTGGGGCGGATCTCTCAGATAGAGGAAGTGCTGATCTTGATCCAGTCAATCTGAGACACCAAAGTCATGCGATGTATAGAAGACATAAATACTATAATTTAATTGAGGAGTTCCCTAAACCCATTATCGCTGCTATAGATGGTTATGCATTAGGTGGAGGCTTTGAGTTAGTTTTAGTATGTGATATAGCTATTGCTTCTAAGCGGTCAATTTTTGGGCTTCCAGAAATTCGACGTGGTATTTTTCCTGCAAATGGAGGAACCCAACGGTTACTAAGAAATCTAGGTAAGATGAGAGCAAAAAGGATGATGTTTTTTGGTGAACATTTTACTGCTAAAGAAATGTTTGAGTGGGGAGTTATTTCATTTATAATAGAAGATATAAAATTTGAAGATTTTGTTCACGAAAAGGCCTCGTGGTTAGGAAATGCTGCTACAAACAGCTTATTCCTAATTAAAAAAAGCATTGACTATGGAACTCAAACCTCACTTAATATAGGCCTCCAATTTGAGCAAATGGGTTATGCAATAAACTCACAAAGTAAGGATGTAGCTGAAGGAATTTCGGCATTTCTTGAGAAAAGAAATCCAGAATTTAAAGGAAAATAAAAATAAAAAATTTTCCTTACTTTCTATTTAGAATACTTTAATATGATAACTCAAAAACTAGCAAGAATTAAGATTTTTAAATTTAACAAGGATCAAAAATGAAAAGTGAGAATAAAATGAAATTAAATGAAGTATGGTTGGTTGATTATGCTCGAACAGCATTTTCTCGATCTAGACCAATCCAACCTGATCGAGATGTGTTTAGTAAGATTCGAGGAGACGAACTACTTGCTCAATTATTAATTAAGTTCTTTGATGAGAAGTTGGCGGATAAAGGGATAACAAGAAATGATATTGAAGAAGTATCTGTAGGTGTAGCATCTGGAGTATTAGAAAATTGGACATATGGAGGAAAGATTCCGCTATTTCTAGCAGGATTCCCAAATAAAGTTTCCTCATTTTTTATCGATAAGCAATGTGCATCTGCTGGGGCTGGAATGCACATGTTGACCATGGAGGTAATGACGGGGTATACCAAATGCGCATTAGCCACTGGCTTTGAACATATGACAAGAGTTAGAAGAGTTGGAATAACCCCTGCTATAGAAAGATATAAGGATAAAAATAGTAAATTTTATCATCCTGAATATGATATGGAAAATTCAATCAATATGTTACAAACAGCCCAAAGACTTTATGAAGAGGAAGTCCCAAAATTTACCAAGGAAGACTTAGATAGATTTGGTGTAAGATCACATAATTTAACTATTGAAAGTCAAGAAAATAAATGGTTTACATCAGGAGTAAATGGTGGAGAAATTGTACCAATTGAAGGACATGTTGAAGGAAATCCTGAAGTATCAATGATCGTAGATAGAGACATGACAGCTAGAAAATCTACATTAGAAGGGGTGTCTGGATTACGTCGAATCTCAACTCCATTTTATTTAGAGAAAAATGGAGGAAAGACAGGATATATAAAACGAGAAGGTACCGCGGAAGGAGTAATCACCGCGGGAAATTCATCCCCATTGAACGCAGGCGCCACAACAGCAGTTCTTATGGAAGCAAAGGAAGCAAAAATGAGAAATCTCGATCCCATGGCTCGTATTATTTCAATTGGTTGGGCAGGAGTTGATCCACGAGTTATGGGTAGAGGCCCAGTTCCAGCCACACATAAAGCGTTAGAAAGTGCAAATCTGACTTCTGAAGAGATCGATTTTTGGGAAATCAATGAAGCTTTTAGTATTGTAGCCTTGAATTGCATGGATAAATTCAATATCCCAGAAGAAAAAGTCAATATTAAGGGAGGATCAACTGCAATTGGTCATCCTCTAGGAGCGACAATGATTCGTCTCACAGGAACTTTAGCACGTATTCTAAGAGAAAAAAAAGGGCGTTATGGTGTAGCTTGTGCATGCGTGGGAGGAGGACAAGGATTGGCTACTATAATTGAAAATGTCAATGCTTAAATCGCGAAAAGATCGTTTTTATGTTCAGAATTAGCTTTTCACCAACATCTATGAATGTTGAAAAATTCTTACTCATCACCCACCTTTTATCTGGGAAATACTTTGAAAAAATACACATTGAGGAACATATTAAAGAGTTAATTACTGAAAAGAGTGTTTGTATTGATGGAAATCAGATAATATTAAATTAGTAGAAAACATAGAATTTACTTTAGTAATCATTTAGACAAATCGAGTGTAATAAAGGTGATAATATATTGAAAACTGATCAAACAAAATTACGAATTGTTATTACAGGCGGATCCTCAGGAATTGGGGAAGCTATTGCTTTCAACATGGCTAAAGATGGGCATAAGTTATATCTAATTGGTCGAAACCAGCAAAAACTATTGAAAGTAAAGGAACAGATTGAAAAAGTAAGCGGTGAAGTACATATCGGAATTGGGGATGTAGGTGATGAAAATGATGGAGAAAGATTACTGAATGATATTATAAATGAGCTTGGCGGAGTAGATGTTCTGGTAGCTAATGCTGGGATAGGATATTTTGGAAATCTTGAAGATCTAACACTGACTCAATTCGATGAGCAATTCAATACAAATGTTAGAGGTGTTTTCATTTGGCTTAAACAAGTATTACCTTTGATGAAAAAGAAAAACAAAGGTCAAATTATTGTCACCTCTTCTAACCTTGGTTTAAAAACATCTTCAATAGCGAGTTTCTATTCAGCTACAATACATGACGTTAAAGCTATGGTTTGGTGTCTTAGAAAAGAGTTGAAAGACACTCAAGTGAAAGCTGCCACAATCAATCCTGGCTCTGTAGACACGCCCTGGTTTGATGGCAAAGATGTTGATAGAACAAAGATGCTATCTTCTATTGATATTGCAGATGCTGCTAGATTGATTATATTACAAAAAGAGACAAGCAATATTGACCATATACTTTTACTTCCTGGAAAAAACTAAATCTTTAAATCAAGAGTTAAGATTCTAATGACTACTCCAGTAATTCATGTTTTCAGTGCCTTTCTTGCTATTATCTTTATAGCTAGGATACTAAATCATGAAATACAGATAGAACACTTATTTTTACTATCTTTAGCCGCTATATTACCTGATCTGATTGACAAGTTTTTAACGGGAGGACGATTTCCATTACATTCTCTTCTTGTTTCAGGAATGTTATTGTTAATTATAAATATCTCATTAAGATATTATACACGAACTCATCCTTTTTTAGTTGAGAAATTTCCCTTAATCAATAGTTATATACTATTAATGTCTGTTGCTATCTTAACACACCCTTTGATGGATCTAGAAGGTTTGGTTCCTCTGTTCTATCCGCTTGATATGGTGGGGTACAAATTAGAATTCATATTTTCAATACGTCAAGCATTCCCACCGATAATCACGAATTTCAACTTTGAATTAATTACCGAACCATATAATTTTAGTGCTACTGGTCATGAAGGAGACTTATTCTTGACTCTCGACTTTTTATTCATTATGATGTTTGTGGTTTCAGGCTTAATTACTATTCTATCAATATTTTTCAGATATTTCTTCAATTCAAGGGAAGAAAAAAAAGTTAATGATCTATGAACCTATTAGCTTCTAATTGCTGTTGATTTTAGGAATTTAGTGAAATCAAAACCTTAAAAATAAAAAAAGCGAATAATTGCCCTGAATTTAACAATTCTCTTGAACATCTTATTAACCACGAGTACCTATTCAAATGTACATATCATGATCTCATGAGGATTAAAATTTAGCTCAATTACATTTGCTTTAATATCGAATTTATCGATTTCTGTTTCATCGTTTTTGATTTTAATTATTCGTTCAATTCTTTTATGTAAATGAACTTTCACGATGATCTCTTTTGGTAATAGGTTGTAAAAAGTAATCCATATCTTTTCATTACGTATTCTTATAGAAGAAATTCTAATATTAGGATTGGATAGTTTTATTATTGGATTTAGAAGTTTTTTTTCTGTTTCAACTTTGTTAAAAAAGATACTTTTTGGTATCAACGAGAAAGCTTCTGAGTGATCAGCAGACCAAAATGTTGGTTCTTCTTTTGAATGTGTAACAATACCATATTCAAAAATATATTTTTTATTAAGTTCTTGTGCCTCAGGAGTAGCCAACGGAGGGCCTGCATGACCAGGTCTTTCTGGGATTCCTGAACGTGATAACTGGCCAATAGCACGTAAGAGAGTTATTGCTACACGTGAATTATTTACTAATTCAACCTCTGGTAATCCTTTATTCAATACTGTGATAGCTGCATGACCTTTATCATCTTCGACACGAATATAACGCTTTTGAGGTTGTATTCCACTAGGTCTCTCAATATAACTATCATCACCAACAGGGTTCCCATAGCGTTTGATACATCCAAAATGTGTAGACGTTTTAGTGAATTGTGATTTGTAGGGTAGATCAAAACATATCCGAAGTCGATGATCCTTAGCTTTGTTAATTAATTCTGTTCTAATATCAATGCGAGGTAGATCACGATAGAATCTGAAATTAGTAATTACTGGGATTTTTACTTTTCCAACACGCTTTTCTTTAGTAATATCGGCTTCTGAAAATAGTTCCAACGTCATTGTTTGTCTAATATCACAGAATAGAGGTCCTGAACTTTCTATTGATCGTTTCACAGTAGATTCCTTTATAAATTCAGGTTTTAATCTTCCAAAAGTGTACTCATCGCCTTGGTCTCCCCAATCCTCAAATTTATGCAAGTTAAGATAATGAATAGCTGTTTTTATGTCAAGATGATTAAAAGTACCGTCTTTATTAAAGGTAATCTCATAAAAATCATTTTTCACCCTATTATTTGAGACTAAAAATTCTTTATAAGATTGTGAAGTTATAGAATCAGAATATAAAGTGAATTTTGAAATACTAAAAGGATTTAATGGAACTACTGAGCTATAGGTTTGTTCAATTTCTCTAGTTACTAAAATATGGAATTTCTTGTATTTTTTGCAGAGAAAAATGAATTCTTCTTTCATTTTGCTAATATCAAATTCTCCTTCTGGTTTTTCCCCCATTAGTATTCTAACTTCACATGTTTCTGGTTTTTCACTATCAACAACAGATACATCATTGATAAATAATCCCAATAGTTTTCGTCCTGGTAACATTTTCATTAACGCTTTCAGCTTCAGTGAACCAGTAGTCATTTCCCATATTATATCTGATGACGTCCGTAAAGGTTGAACTTCATATTCTTCGCCAGTATTACTTTTGATCATGTGGATTGGAGATTTTATAGGGGCAGCAAATTCGAAGTACATAGGTAAATCGTTGCAATTTGTAGGATTATACACTAAACAGGATAAATTTGGTGAAGGTTCTGATGCAGATCCTAAATTTGTTATTGCATCTTCAACGATATTCTCAGCAATCGATTCTGCAAAGGAATATCGAAATTTCATTTCATTATGTGTTTGATCTACTGAACATCCACAGATCGAGTCATGTGGTTGATTACGGAGATGCCACTTCCATGCTTCAGATAAAAATGAAGTAGCGTACTCTTTATTTAAATAAAACCATGTATGGGTGTTTAATGGTTCAGCATAGTGAACTAGGATATCTTCAACCTTTTGGTTCCATTGTTTAATCCACATTCTTGCAGAATATGTATCTTGTAATAAAGGAGCCCTTGCGGAGGATCGTAGCTCTCCTATATATTCTGGAATTTGATATTTTTTTTCTATTATAGTTTGTTTATATTTTGTGATAAAATCATCTAATAAATTTAAAGAAACATCCATATTTTCAATTCGAACTTGCTTGAGAGCAGATATTACCTTTTGGTTAGGTATCTGATGATCTGTCCCATACTGAAGTAGATAAATTGGCAAAGGCGAAAAGGGGTTTAATTTGTCTACTAAATTTTCAATTTCTTTAGTTAACTTACTGATATCTTCAGGGAGGCTCGCTGCATTACCATATCCGAATGGAAGGTAAATAGTTAAAAGAGTTGTTTTAGAAGAAGCATCGCTTTTCCATTGAAAAGGTACCGTTGTTATTTTTGGAGGAATTCCTCGCCATACCATTAACACTTTTAGATTTGTTAAATCCCCTATTAATTGGGGAATTGCTCGTGAATGGCCAAACATGTCTGGAAGATAGGCTATATTCATAAGAGGGATATTGAAGGCCTTAGCTAGGTCATAGCTATATTCTAAATTTCTAATCAAACTTTCTTGACCGACAAGCCAAATATCAGGAAGTATATACCATGGGCCGACTGTTACTCTGCCTTCTCGAATTTTACGAAATAGAGCTTCTTTATTTTCTGGCCGAATTTCTAAATAATCCTCTAAAACTATTGTTTGACCATCAAATGAAAATTTAAATTCTTCTTGATCATCTAAGATTTCTAACAATTCATCTACAAGTTTAACGAGTTTGTAACGAAATTTTTGAAAAGGTAGATACCACTCTCTTTTGAGTGTAAACTCATAATAGAGCTCACATATCCCAGTGAGTATGAGGAATGATATATACAAATTTCACTTGATTAGAGGGAAGGGGGGATTGATTACTCATAATTTAGGGTCTCCAAATTCAGATTATTATCCGATTATTTAAATCTTAGATATGATAGCAAATCGAAATAATGATAGGAATTCATCTAATCTGAATTATCATGCCAATCCAATTACAAATGGTTACCAATACCTATATTTTTGAGAATTCATTACATTATGAGCTTTTGCTTCAAAGAACTAATTTAGAATTAAACATATGGACAACTCCTCTTGGGATGGTTAACTTATCAACCGC
>JAUUVJ010000101.1 GCA_030589605.1 Candidatus Hodarchaeota archaeon
TAACACCCAGTCCGCCAAGACGTTCTCCAGGAATGGTGATGTCTGTAAGATTAATTTCAAAGTATAAACCTTTAATTGGTTCTATTGTTTGAAGTTTAGCTTCTCGCTTTTCTTTGTGACTAGGTTCAATTGCCAGTAACCGTTTGATCTCATTGAACAAGGAGTTATCACTCGGATCATAAATATTAAAATCGCTTGAGAATTCTTTTTGTAAAAATCTTTGATAAAAATCTTTAAAAGCCTTGTTGGTTAAGTATAGAGAGCCAGTCTGATCTAGTACCAAAATCGCGTTTGGATAAGTTTCGACAACACTTTCTATTCGCTTTTTTTCTTCTCTCAAGTCACGAGTTCGCTCTTCTACCTTCTGCGATAATGAATTCTTTGCTCTCCTTAAAGCATCTTCTGCATTTTTGCGTTCTGTGATGTCTCTTATCACCGTGATTATATGGGTGACATTTCCCTTGATATCTTTGAGTGTTCCCCCTATAACACTCACTGAAATCTCTTCATTATCTTGGCCAAGGACAATCACATCTATTGGTGATATGGTGTGTTTCTCTATGGCTTCTTCTATAAAAGGTATAAACTTCTCAACCTCCTCAGGTTTCTGCCCCTCAATTCCTGGGATCTCCATGAAATTTTTTCCTTCGACATGTTTCAACTCCAAGCCAAACATATCGAGAAATGCTTGATTGGTGGAAATAACCTGCCCATCTGGATCAAACACTAGTAATCCGTCAGACATGGCATCAAGGATTACTGCTTTCTCTCGTAATGCCTCATCAGCTTTTTTTCGCTCAGTGATATCACGAATAACACCTCGAAATCCTACGGGATTATCTGTGGAACTAGTTATCAATGCTACAGATGTTTCAATAAACCTCTTAGTCCCGTTTTTTCTGATAATTTCCCATTCAACAGCCTCTTTTGGTTTTCTTGCTCGCAAAACCTTATTAAAGGCTTGATAAACATTCTTGGTTGTCTTATCACCCATATATTGTCGGTTATTCATACCCAACATTTCAGCTTTAGAGTAGCCAAGAATCCTACATAACGAATCATTGAAAAAAGTAAAGTTCCCAGCAAGATCAACCTCGAAATAGCCTTCTTCAATGTTCTCTAAGATTGTTCGATACTTCCCTTCACTTTTTATTAATGCTTCCTTTGATCGTTTGCGGTCAACATATTTTCCTATTGTTTTGGCGAGGGTATCTAGCAAGGATCGTTCTTCTTTAAGAAACGGTCCTTCATCGAGTTCGGGCATTTCTGTCAGATAATAGACTTCCAAGATCCCGACTTGCTTTCCAGACACTATAATGTCAGCAACCTGTTTCCAAGGAGTCTGTTGGAATTTATCACATGTATATTCTTTTCCATCAAAGACGATTCTAACACAGGTAATCTCTGGAAATTGCCAGCTAGACGCAATCAATGAAAGTACTTGAGGAAAAATTTCCTTCTTTGATCTCCAAGGTCCCTCCAGTAACTTAGAAACGCCATAAAGACAATTAAGCTCTTTGATGCGTTCCCCAAGGTCATGTGTCCTTTTTTGCAATGCTTTCTCTGTTTTTATAAGTTCAGTTATGTCTGTCCAATAACCAATTATCTCAAGGGAGTTTCCTTGGTTGTCTCGGATAAGATTTGCTTCCTCGAACAACCAAGAATAAGTTCCATTCTTATGTTGAAAACGGTATGTTTGGCTGTAATAGTCTTTTTCAGATATTTTGTGAAAAGCAGCTACGGCCTGCTGTCGGTCTTCAGGATGTAAAGTATTTTCCCAAAAATTAGAATTATTTTTAAATTCTTGAGCTTCATACCCTAAGATTTCCTTGACGTTCTTACTCATGAAAGTAATCTGATAATCACCTCTAGGTTCACAGGCATAAATAACTGCTGGGCTAGACGAAAGTAGATGTTCCAACCTCAATTTGTTTTTATTAAGTTCCTCCTCAATCATCTTGCGCTCAATGATTTCTTTTTCAAGGTCTAATAATTTTTTTTCCAGCTTGTGGATCAGTCGTTCGCTATAGAGTTTCAATAACTCTTTTTCTTTTTTAACAACAATTTTGCTGGGTTTAGTTTGGCTTAACTCCTTCTTCAGAATTATTTCTTTAATAATTCTAATAAATTCTTCCGGTTCGAGAGGCTTTCTCAAGAATTTATCCGCTCCTAACTTTAGAGCAAATTCTTTATCTTCCTTTTCTACATAAGTGGCAGTGTAAATAACAAACAAGAGATCATTAAATTTTTCATCACTTCTAACGGCTTTACAAAGTTGAAAACCATCCATTACTGGCATTAAGATATCTGATATGACCATTTCAAAATTATCACCATGTAACTTTTCAAGAGCTCGTTTACCATTTTTAGCTATTACCACCTCGTAGCCAATTTTCTTTAGTACACGTTCTAATAGATAGAGGTTTTCTGTCTTATCATCAACAACAAGGATTTTCATTTTCATCATCTTTTGCTATAAAAACCTTTTTAATTCTTCAATAAAGGATTCTGGATCAATAAGTTTTTCGATGTAGGCAGTACAACCAGCAGCTAATATTTTTTCTCTGTCACCAACCATAGCATACGAGGTTATAGCTATTATCGGGGTTTCTTTGTTTCTATTGTTCGAAGTTTTCATTTCGCTCTATATCCATCCAACTCAGGTAGATGGATATCCATTAATATTAGTACCATTTATTATAAAAGCTTTAAAAATGTCTCATGTTTCATTAAGGAATTTTTCCATATCTTCAATTAATTCGGGTATACTAAAAGGTTTGGTTGTAAAGCCAATTGCTCCAATAGATAAAGCTTCTCCTTTCACACTATCATCTGCACTCGCAAATAAGATTTTTGCATTGCTATCCAATGAGAGAATTTCTTTTGTAGCATCAATCCCATTTTTAATAGGCATACGATGATCCATCAAAATAATGTCTGGTTTTTCGGAAAGTGATTTAAATAAAGAAACAGCTTCTTCCCCATTATTTGCTTGACCTAATACTTTAAACCTGTTCAAAGGAAGAATTTGCTTGTAAAAGAATTGAAGGGAAGAATCATCCTCTACAATGAAAATACGGATAATTTAAATCACCTCTGGAATTAATAATATAAATTTGCTACCTTTTTTGTAATCATTAGGGACTCGATCCTCAACCCAAATTTTCCCATTAAAGGTATCAATAATTCTCTGAACAAGTGATAATCCTAAACCGATTGAAAATTTAGAATATTGTCTACGAAAAATTTCCTTTTTCCTAGAATCCTCTATTCCAATACCATTATCATTAAATTCTGTTCTAATATATCGTTTGTTTTCTATTTGTTCTCGAGAAATCTTAATTTTAATTCTTACAATTTGGTTTTCATTATGAGTTATATTATTTTCAAAGATATTTCGAAATACATCTTCTAAAAATTCATTTGCTAGAACGTTACAATTTTCATCAGAAAACTCAATTTTTATATCTAATTCCTTATCAATGTCACTTTTTCTATAATTACTCACAATATTTTCTAAGATAGGAAGAAGATTTCTTTTTTCTAAGTTTATTTCATTCATTTCCAATTGAGAGAGTTTACGTACATTCGAAGTTAAATTTGCTCCTCTACGAACTTGTTGTATAATCTTTTCCCTTGATTCAGCTGCAATCTGTTGTTGTTCTGGATTATCTGATAGAAATTGACATAATTGAGTTGCTATCAATATATTTTGTAGAATATTATTTATATCATGAGCAAATAAATCTTTATAGCATTCCGCACGCCTAAAGGCTTCATAGTATTGTTTTTCCGATTTCTTTAATGCATCCTCGACCCTCTTGCGTTCAATGATTTCTTTTTCAAGGTCTAATAATTTTTTTTCCAGCTTGTGGATCAGTCGTTCGCTATAGAGTTTCAATAACTCTTTTTCTTCTTTAACAACAATTTTGCTGGGTTTAGTTTGGCTTAACTCCTTCTTCAGAATTATTTCTTTAATAATTCTAATAAATTTTTCAGGTTCGAGAGGCTTTCTCAAGAATTTATCCGCTCCTAACTTTAGAGCAAATTCTTTATCTTCCTTTTCTACATAAGTGGCAGTGTAAAAAACAAACAAGAGATCATTAAATTTTTCATCACTTCTAACGGCTCTACACAGCTGAAAACCATCCATTACTGGCATTAAGATATCTGATATAACCATTTTAAAATCAGCGCCATTTAACTTTTCAAGAGCTTGTTTACCATTATCAGCTACTACCACCTCGTAGCCAATTTTCTTTATCATACGTTCTAATAGATAGAGGTTTTCTTTCTTATCATCAACAACTAGGACTTTCATAATCTTCATCTTCTTAGATAATAAGTTATCATATCCTCACTTAGAATTTTTTAGTTCTAGATTTTTTTATATTGATTTTATTCCCAGAAATCCTTCAATTATCTGGTTTTAATTCATTATCCTCAACGACTAGTATTCATTTCATTTTTGATCATCTTTTTATTATTGAGAGGGAGAGTAAATTTGAATTCACTTCCTGCGCCAAATTGGCTTGTCACTGAGACGTTACCATGCAGCAAATCCAATATTTTTTTACAGAGATATAACCCGAGCCCTGTACCTTCGTAACTCTTCGTTGAAGACATATCGATTTGCTGAAATGATTGAAAGAGTTTATCCATATCCTCCTCTTTAATGCCTATTCCACTATCTGATACACTAACTTGTAGGGTAGTATCGTTATTCAATAATTTCCCTTCTATTTTGATATTTCCCTGATCAGTGAATTTGATGGCATTACTAGTAAGGTTCATCAAAACCTGTTTTATTCGACGTTTGTCACTACTTATAAGTATCCCTTCAGGGACATTTTGTGTTAGTTTTAAGTTTTTATCCTTTATTAATGGAAGAACACTGGTGACAACCTCATTTACAACCTCAACAATGTCAAACTCCTCAATAATAAAATCTACCTTGCCTGCCTCTATCTTTGAAATATCCAGAATATCATTGATTAAGTCTAGAAGATGAGCTGCACTAGATTTTACCGCAATTAGCTGTTTTGTTTGCTTCTCGTTTAGATCACCTTCCATTCCCATTAAGAGCCAGCCAGTAAATCCAATGATCGAATTCAACGGTGTTCGTAACTCATTGCTCATACTAGCTAAGAAAATACTTTTTAATTGGTCGAGTTCTTTTAGTTTAATATTCACTTGAAGTAGATATTCTAGCTTTGTCTTGGTTTTAATAAGCTCTTCTACAGCATTTTTCCGCTGGATGGTGGCTTGAATGGATAAATCTTTTAGAAAACTATTGAGTTCATCAATCTGAATCTGTTCGAAATGTTGTTTCGCATAACCCTCTAAATTTTCAATATTTTCACTCTGAGATCGTAGATATGATATCTCTTTTTGTGCGAGATCAGCATGTATAGACAGCCCCGATTTTTCCGCATTCATCAAAGCTTGGTTTAATAAGAGTTCAGCTTCAGGAAGTTGAAAGGAAGCCATTGCTAGTTTAGCTCGAATTAATAACACCTTACAAAGACTAGGGATCAAATTATTTTTCTTACAGACATTTTCCCAGTCATTAAGATTCTTGTGTAACAAGCTATAGGTAGTAGACGAAGAGGTTCTTCTCCATTCAAGGAAAGTGATCTCTGTTAAAGCTTCATGACAAATTAGTTGATATTCAAAGTCAAGATCTTTAATTGCTACAGCTGCTTGCCAAGCTTTCAGTGCTATCCCCATATTTCCCTCCTGTTGAGCTATTAATGCATTGATTATTTGTTGATAAGCTTCTATTATAGGAGTTTCATAAGGAGGAGGAGGAAATTGTGTCACTACTTCACTTTCTGAGGTCAACTTTCCTTGCTCAGCTAGAACTTTTGCTATAACCATGAGAGACATGGCAATATGTAGTTTATTGCCTATGACCTCATAAAGAACTAAACTTTGGTGATAATAGTCTAAAGCTTGGTTAAGCTCACTTTTATCAGCGTAAATACTACCAATATTGATAAGAGTCGTAGCAATATGTTGTTTATTACTCACTTCCTTAAAATAAGCAAGACTTTGTTGTAAATGGTCTAAGGCAATATCCAGCTTACCTTTAATTCTGTAAATAAGGCCAAAATTATTGAGAGAGATAGCGATATCTTGTTTATTGCCTATTTTTTCCCTGAGAATAAGGCTTTTGTGTAAATAGTCTAAGGCAAGGTCAAGCTCTCCTCTATGGCTGTAGACGACCGCAATATTATTAAGAGAAGCAGCAATTTCTTGTTTATTACCTACTTTTTCTCGGAGAGCAAGGCTTTGTAGGAAATAGTCTAAAGTTCGGTTAAGCTCCCCTTTTTGCCAATATGTATTACCAATATAATTAAGTGCATAAGCTTTATCGACGTCATTGCCCAATTGTTCACTTAGGGTAAGACTGTGTTGTAAGTATTCAAGGGTCTTTGTTACTTTCCCTATTTTCCAATATAGATATCCTTTGAGGTTGGTGATTATTAACTCTCGTTCTCTGATAGGAGAATAATGATCTTGTGTTGGCAGGGTCTTGAGGAGTTGTTCGCTCTTGGCTATCATATCAAACCCTTCATCATAATTACTCATTTGAGCGTTAATTTGTGCTAGTGAAAGGAGAATGTCCAAATTGTTTATGGAGTTGTATTTTTGCCCACTTTCGTGTAATATTAGTGCCGATAGCTCTAGCGCCTCCTTAAGTCGCCCCATCATAAGTAAAAGTTCACTTTGGATAAGTCTACAATAAAGAAGGATTTCCTCACCTTCAAAGGGCAGTTTTTCGTATTGAATCATTTCTTCTAATGCTTGCTCGAATTTTGCTTCTTTCACTAGGTACTGTGCTTGTTGAATTCTCTCTAATGCTTTTTTTTGCCCTGAATGCATACTTTCCGCAATTAATGTTTTGAATAATAACTGAATAAGCATATATAGGTACACACCCTTAGTTTCTAGCTAAAAAGCACCCATTTTGTGTTAGAGGTTTTCTTTCTTATTATCAACAATAAGGATTTTCATATTCCTCATCTTTTGTCATAAATATTTGTTTAATGTTTCAATAAAGGATTCTGGTTCAATAGGTTTTTCTATGTAGGCAGTACAACCAGCAGCTAATGTTTTTTCTTTATCTCCAACCATGGCATACGAGGTTATAGCGATAATTGGAATTTCCTTAGTTGCTTCATTTTCACGGATCTTTTGAGTAGCCATATAGCCATCCATACCAGGTAGCTGAATATCCATTAGTATAAGATCGGGTATTTTTGATATGGCAAGTTTCACACCTTCAAACCCGTCTCGTGCCTCGATAACTTGATGGCCTAACTTTTCCACAATAGTATGCATTAAATAGAGATTTGTTTCATTATCCTCAATAACGAGTACTTTTTTCATATTATCACTCATCCATTTTTTTGATAGGGATTAAAATTTTAAATATACTTCCTTTACCAAATTGGCTTTTTACTGAAATGTCACCACTTAATAAATCAAGTATTTTTTTGGAAAGATAGAGCCCCAATCCTGTACCTTGATGTTCCTTTGTTGAAGACATATCGATTTGCTGAAATGGTTGGAAGAGTTTTTCTATATCCGCCTCTTTAATCCCAATCCCGCAGTCCGCAACCGAAATCTGTAGATCCGTTTTATTTACTATATTTCCTTCTATCTTGATATTTCCTTCATAAGTGAACTTAATGGCATTACCTACTAGGTTCATTAAGACCTGTTTAACACGACGTCTATCACTGTTGATTATTATCCTTTCAGGAACATTAGATATTAGTTTTAACCCTTTATCCTTTGTTAATGGTAGAACACTGGTTACAACCTCATCTACTACATCAGCAATCTCAAACTTTTCAATAGCCAAATCCACTTTGCCAGCTTCTATCTTTGAAATGTCCAGAATATCATTAATCAAGTCTAAGAGATGTTTTGCATTAGATTTTACCATAATGAGCTGTTTTGTTTGCTCCTCATTCAAATCACCTTCCATCCCCATTAAAAGCCATCCCGTAAATCCGATGACGGAATTTAAAGGTGTTCGCAACTCATGACTCATACTGGCCAGAAACAAACTCTTTAAATGGTCAAGTTCTCTCAATTCAATATTGGCTTGATGTAATTCTTTTGTTCGATCTTCTACTTTCTCAACCAGAGAATTTCTTGCTTTTAATAAAGCTTCCTCGGCTTTCTTTCGTTCGGTGATGTCTTCGATGGAGATCAGAACCCTCGATAGCGTATCCTCGTAGCCTGGAATAACAGACAGACCTAAAACATAATATATCCTGTCACCCATTAAGGTTTGGGTCACAGCCTCAGCTCTATACTTGGTTTTGCCTTCTGCAAGTGCAATAAATTCTTCCCTAAAAGTTTCAGGTGACTCTTTCCTGAAAAGTTTGTCTAAATTCCCCAGAAGTTCCTCCTTATTTCTAGCTTTGTACAGTTTCAAGGTTGTTCTATTAACATCGATTATCTTTATCAAATTGATGCACTTAACTACCTCTTCAGGGTGTTTATTAAAATAAGTTCTAAAATCTTTAATCCCTGACTGGTGTAAAGTATCTAGGTAGGTTTTAAAGCCTGAGAAATCCTCCTCCCAAAGAGAGGTGGGTGAATCCTCAAAGAGACTGCGATAACGTTCCTCACTCTCCTGTAGCGATTTTTCTATCTGTTTGCGATCTGTTATGTCTCTGATTATACCTTCTACTGCTATAGGCTTACCTGTTTGATCATAAATCAAGTAAGAACTGGTTTCTACCATAACCAGTGTCCCATCTTTTCGTTTTATAGTATCCTGATAGTTTATTACGTTACCATGCCTTTCAAGAAGCTTTAGGAAAGGTTTTCTATCCTCTGGATGAGGGTAAAAATCCTTTGCTAAATTTTTCCCAATCACTTCTTCGTTACTATCATACCCGAAGAGCTTGAGGCCAGAGGGACTTATCAAGGTCAGATTTCCTTCAAGGTCTGCACGGTAATAAACATCAATAATATTTTCGAAAATACCTCTGTACTTCTCCTCGCTTTCCTTAAGAGCCTCTTTCATCTGCTGAGAAACGATAAGTTCTCTCGTACGCAGCTCTATCATCTTTTCCAGCTGGTCCGTTGTTGAATTATTATTTTCAGCTCCCATTTATCCACACTTTCATTTTTTTCTCCCACTTTTTTTTCATCAAAATTTTTACAACAGAATGATAATTTTAAATAATAAATATATTACACTAACCCTATATAAAAATATTAGGAAAAAAAGGCAATAACTGCTAATTTAATCGATTTGGCTTATTCAAATACAAATCCTTGCACCAATAAATCATTAAGAGCTACAATTTGGAAATTCAAGTTTAGGCAGACCTGAAAATATAGAGCTCTAATCTTCATTTAAATTATGCTATTGACGCTAGGAAAAGATGACCTAAGTGATAGAAAGCATACACTTGCATGGAAAGGTCTGCCCCTATCAGGCCATGAAAAGTATAAGCAATATAAAGAAAAAAGATTCTTTTAAGGTATTGAAAACAGTCCTTTAAATCCGTAGTAATAATGTCATTAAGAATGAAAAAGGAATGGAGAAATTGATTCTTGGAAGGATAATTTAGTGAATTTAAGAGGAGTTGTTGCTTCATCTTTCTTATATAATGCGTATTAGATGGATCTATTGTTAATTCTCTTTAAGGTTTTTTAAAAACTAATACTTGTCCCTTCCGTATTATCTGAATGTCCACGATTTCAAAATCAAATAAATCAATTAAAATGCATTGAACAAGTTAAATTATCACCTTTAGAGATCGAAGAAGTAAATAAACTACTTAAATCTTTGAGTTCATTTTTCATAACTCTCCTTATTTCCTTGTGTTTTGTCATGTTATTTCTTCCATGTTTTGCTTAACTGGAAGGAAGACAGAGAAAGAAAGAAAGAGAAAGAAGAAGAAAGAAGAAGAAAGAAGATTCTCTAGCCCATCGCATAATTGTTTTGATTTTTGGTCAAAAGCAGTGAATAAAAATTTGAAAAGAGGAAAGGATGAGAAAAAGAGGAGGTGTGACTAATTTTTTAAAAGGTGGTGTTTTCGAAACAACTCGAGTTATTAGAAATTATAGAAATAATTTTTAACAAGGACTATTTCTCGATGAAAAATGTTTTAAAACTGTTTATCCGGAATAAATAATGAGCTATTAGGAGATTGATTTTGCATATCGCGATGGTTCATTTCAAAGTTGGAGCATTAGATGGTGTTTCTATTGAAATGGATATGTGGAGAAAAGTTTTAGAAAAAAGATTCGGTCATAGAGTTACATATCTTGCGGGGTCTGTCAGCCAATCGAATGGTCATATTATTCAAGAGATGGAGTTGAATTATGAACCCAATTTAAAAATTATGAGAAATGTTTTTTCTAAGTTAGAGGATTTCGATTCGGAAAAAGCTCTAGAACTAGAAATCAAATCTCAAATTGACCAAATTAAACCAAAAATTCGGAAATTTATTGACGATTACAACATTGACTTTATGATTCCCAACAATATGTTGAGTTTTCCTTTAAACATTCCAGCTTCATTAGCTTTACTTGAAGTAATTAGAGAGAAAACAATCCCAGGTATTAGTCATAACCATGACTTCTTCTGGGAGCGAGCCTATTATTGGCCCACATGCTCAATTGTTCAAGAGTATCTAACGGAATATTTTCCTCCAGATTTGCCCAATTTTGAGCATGTAGTTATCAATAGTATAGCACGGTTTAATCTGAGAAAACGAAGGGGAATAGAATCGACAGTAGTTCCGAATGTGTTTGATTTTAAAGAA
>JAUUVJ010000259.1 GCA_030589605.1 Candidatus Hodarchaeota archaeon
ACTTTATTCTTATTCCAGTAATTGTGATTATTAGTGCAATGATTGTTTTAATTTTATTTCCAAACTTAATCATTAAATGTTTTTCACTAATAATTGTAATTGGAACATTATACTGGATTGTTCAAACATATATAGCCATCATTAAAGCCTACAAAAATCCTAAAACCTACATCTCTCTTGTCCCCTAAGAATTAGAATCACTTGGAATTACTAGGAACGAGCACTTTTCACAGCTGATGCAAATGATATTAGAAGATATTAGAGTACACCTTACTGAATTTTATTTAATCAAAACTATTCTAATTATTTTTCAATAATAGGTTTAGCAATTTTTCTTCCTGTTGTTACGTATGTCTTCGGTGTCTTCGGTGTTTGGTCCCCTTTTATACAGAAAGTAATCATCTATAGTTATATTTTATGGGCATTTATACAGGTATTCCGAATTTGGCCTTCTGTTAAACCACAAATAAATTGAAGATCTCAAAATTAACAATTCTTCAATAATCCTCTTCCCTTTTTTTTCTTCATTTTTATAATTTACAAGAGGCAGATTTGATCATCATTTCAATCTGCATTGTGTTTTAAAAATCTCATTACATTTTTTTCATAATCAGGATGATTTTCTATATTATGATGATCCATTTCTTCAGATATCCAAACCTTACAATGATTCCCAATAGCATTTTTAAGAAGATTAGCATATTTAAAAGGAAAAATATGATCCTTTTTTCCATGTATTAGAAGAACAGGACAATTTATATCGGATGAAGCGTCAAGAGGGCTATAATCTTTTCTAGTAAAATTCTTATATTTCAGTAAGGTGACTAATGTGATTCCAGGTAAGAAAAAAGTTGTTAACCATCTTAGTGCAGGTCTATATACATATTTCAGGCTATAAGGGAATGCATAGGGAGTTGATTCTGCTACAACAGCACTTACTAGTTCTTGGTTTCTAGCTGCAACTAACAAAGAAGCACCAGCACCAATTGAATGGCCAAGAAGGATAGCAGGTTTACCCCACCATTTTAAACAAGCTTCAAGATCCTGACTGAATCTGAGAATACTCATACCGAGAAGTTCTTTCTCAGAATCTCCATGATCTCTAACAGAAAAAATTATCGTTGTGTATCCGTTTCTGCCATATATTCTCGCCCGTGATATCATTCTACCTCTGCTTCTTCCCCATCCATGCAGTAAAATAATGGCAGGATTTTCTTTCAATTTTGTAGTGTTTTCGATATTTCTCATTTTATCTGGATAAACCACCCAGCATTCTAACTTCTTATTGTGATGTGTAAGTATCCTATATTCTTTGAAAAATCCCCAATCAGGTTTTTCATCGACTGGATCCCTTGGATATTTTGCGAGAAGTAAAGCAGCACTTGAAGTTAATACAAAATAAAGGAAAATTACCACACCACATGTAAATAGAATAAGTAAAAGATCCATTTTATTCACACAATCAAAGAATCTAACAAGGAGATCTTCCATATAATGACTAACAATACAATAAGACTATAGTACTCAGGGTAAATTAAGTTTAACATAAAAAAAATGAAAAAAATTCATGACAATTTCAAGAATAAGGAATTTTAAAATAAAAGGAAAAAAAACTACCCCTACGATACAACGATTTCTGATATCTATTATTCTTAATCTATATTTAGCTCTATTGCTCTTTTAATCGTCCTGATTTCAAGTGGATTTCTATTTTGTAATTTATTCCTTTCTTTATAGGATTGAATGATTTCAACTCCCCTAATATCTAACGTTAAACGACTAGTGCCTGCGAGAATTTTGAATGGTGTTTCTACTTTTCCTTTTGCGGGTCCTCCTGTCACAAATACTTTTCTAGCATCCATTAGAATAAGATGCGGTTTATAGGCTAAATTCATTTCTGCAACTTTCTCTGGTACTTTTCGGGAAATATGCATCTTAATCCTTTGTTTTCTTTCCATGAACCCTACTGCTAGCTTAAATGCACCTGTATATTCTCCTACGAAGTGTGTTTTCATACATGGAAGTAGAATAATCTTTGTATCAGGATTAAATAGGATTCTAGGAAATTTGACTGATTTTAAATACTTTGCACCTTGAGATTTCAGATCAATTGATTGATAATCGAACTCCTTTTCAGTGATCAAAGGGATTTTTAACTCATCTAATTTGTCTTTCATGGAATTTTCTATTATTTTTTTAGTATTTGCTCTTAGTGTTGAAGATTCAATGAGTTGAACTTGAGATGAATATTGTTTGATCATTTTGAGGACTCTGTACAAGAATTCAGAATCAGTACTTGCTGGGAAAGGATCTCCTGTATTAAAATTTGGTTTTACTAGAACAGAATCATTTTTCGATATGAAATTAGATAATCCACCAAGAGGGTCCAATACTCTATTGATGGAGTTTTCGAGTGGCTCATTAGGCGTGTGATCAATTTCAGAAACTAAAGAATTATTCTTACTAAGTACTTGAGTCAATTTAATCAGCTACTATCTGTATTTTTTTCTAAAGTCTCTCTTAGATCATAAAAAAGGTATCTAATTGAAATATTTTCTAAATGCCCTTTTTTATCAGTTTAATATTAAGCTATTGAAAGACTGGGTGATTTTCCAGAATCGGTAAGATTTTAAAAAATAATAAATCATCCGTATTTGATAACCATCCCTAATTTAAAACAACACATTTACCTGTAACAATCTATTTAATGTCAGATAATTTAAGAAGTATATAAGACTTGGAATCAAACTAGCTAGCATTAGGAGTTAACAAATTGATAAATCGGCCACGTCATCGTTATAGCGTATTAATAGTGAGTGTTGTTATTATTATTTTAGGAATTTCCAGTTCACTATTAATTCAAACTGATTTCGGAAATGTAGCAACAAAAGAAATAGATCTTTTGACAAAAGACGGGGTCAAGATTCATTCAACCCTTCAGGTGCCATATGTTGCTTCAGCTTCAAACCCAAAGCCAGGTGTTGTGGTGATCCATGGTGTTTATCAATCAAAAGAATGGTTACGAGCATTTAGTATTGAACTAGCTCGTCGAGGCTTTGTTACTCTAACTATTGATGCAGCTGGGCATGGAAATTCGGGATATTCATTGGTAGATTCGGATAGAGGTGGAGCAGCAGCTCTAGAATATCTTAACTCATTACCTTATGTTAGTAAATTAGGAATTGTTGGGCACAGTATGGGAGCTGGAATAGCTATTCAAGCATTGAATCTATCAAACTTAGTTGTAGATTCTTTAGTTTTTGTTGGAGGAGGATCACAAGATATGGGGGAATGGGCGAATAATACTTATCACAAAAATTTACTAGTAACAGTTGGTAAATATGATGAATTGTTTGATATCCCTGAATTATATACATCACTAGCTTCAACTTTTGGAACAGGATCTATTATTAACCCTGGACAATTATATGGAAATTTTAATGATGGAAGTGCTCGAAAACTCATTATAGGACAAACAAACCACCTTTTTGAGACTATAGACCCTCAAATCATTAGCGAAACAATTGATTGGTTGAATGAAAGCTTATTTGATACTCCAAATGAAAATTGGATATCAAAAGGAAATTTAATGTACCCTTTCTGGATAGTAGGAGGGGTTATTTCCTGTTTTGGAATTATACTATCTATCTTTCCTCTAATGATTATACTAATTGATCTTCCCTTTTTCAAAGATTTAACAAACAATTCAGCTTCTGAATATAGAGTAACATCTAAGGGTTATTGGATTTACGGAGCAATATATGCATCTATCTCCTTAGGATCATTTTTACCTGCTCTGATCTTTTCCTCCTTTATACCGTTTCCTCAAAATATGGGTGCTTCTATTGGAATGTGGTTATTAGGAACCGCGATAATAGCACTAGGTGTTCTCATTTTAATAAATCGTTTCCATTTAAAGAAGAATAATCCTCAAATATCATGGTCTGATTTCGGGATTGATGAAAAAAAAGAGATAATCGTTTTAATGCTTGGTAAAAGTACTCTAATCGCCTTGCTAATTATCTTATGGCTCTACTGTTGGACATTATCAGCCGATGTTTTTCTAGCACTAGACTTCAGTGCGTTCCTTCCAATGTTCAATGATCTACCCATTGATCCTCCACGATTACAGATAATTCCCTTATATCTCATATTTATAGTTCCATTCTTTTTCGTCGAAGGAATGTGGCTCATGGGAGTGTTACGTTCAAATCCTGAAGGAACTTGGATAAAAAAACAAATAAACCAAACAGGAAAAGCTATAGGTATAAAAAGTGGAATTTACGTGATAATAATACTAATCCAATTCGTTTTCGGATTAGTGCTCGGAAAAGCATTTATATCTGGATATATAGGTTTTTTGCTATTATTTTTCTGGGAATTTGTACTTTTTTTCATTATTACTACTTGTATCACATGTTGGTCTTACTTTCTCACCAAACGTATTTATATTAGTGCTATTCTAAATTCATTAATCTTTAGCTGGGTATTAGCTTCAATACTAACTCTAGCTACGTGATCGTCTCGAAGTTAATGTATAGATAAAGAACAATAGCGAAAAGATAATTCAATTGACATTTTGATTCTTTATACAAACAGATTTTATAGTTCTTGAATCGTTACAAGAGGTCCGAAGATGTCTTCAGCATCATGAATAGCATCATCGAACTCTCTTATATTGCCAGTCCAAGACTCAATTTTCGTTGAAAATCTTTTCTCAAATCGAGTTAAGAATTTATGTAATAGCCCTTGGAGCTCAGGATCATTTTTATTTGCGAAAATGGCTCCTATTATTCCCAATTCCCCTTTATCAGAAAGTATAAAATTAGTTCCATGTCTGACAAGGTTTAATCTCGCTCCTACTTCTCCAGTAGCTTCTAACATAAATGATCCAACTGCTGATAATGCCCCAGATATGAGAGGAAGATCAACTTTTAAATTTTGATCTCTTTTGAAGTCATAATGAAATATTGGCAAACCTGCATTATTTATAACCATTAATAAAAAGAAATACAAAGGTGGAGAGGAATCACTTGTCCAGAATAGAGGTAAGCTTGCTAGAACTGCCAAGACAATCAATAAAAACACATTGAAAATCAATTGTTGTTGTATTTCAAAAAAACCAATTGTACCTATCACTAAGCCAGTAATAACTCCTAAAGCCAATGAAGTAAATCCTAGGCTGTAATATCGGCCAATAGAGTCTCGTGAAGCTAAATCTGCCCACAATGATGAATCCAATGAAGGATGGATTAAGGCAAAAGAGAAACCAATAATGATTGCTGAAAAAGTAAATGAGAAGGGAATAAATGTAGTTTCTTTGAGGAGACCCACAATTATCGAAGCAAAGACGATTCCATATGTAGCGATTATTATGGAGGTTTTTCTACCAAACCTATCTGCAACATAACCCCCTAAAAGAATAAATACTCCTGCTCCAAAGATGAGCCCAGCCCAATACGCTTTGTACGCCCCTAGTTCAATTCCAAGAAATGATGTAACCTCAAAAAATGCTCCAGCTTCAGCTAAACTTCCAATCATCAATCCAATCATCAAATAAATAAAAAAATGTGGCCAAAAGTAAACATTAACAGATGTACGGGTTATTATCTGTTTAAATTTTGTTGGCCATTCATCATTTGTCCAAAATTTTCGATCTCTGTTGTGGTAATAAAAAAATATGCCTACAATAAACCCAAAAATCGAATAAAAGATAAATGGTACAATAAAATCCATGTTCAAAATCTGGGGGACTAATATAAAAAAGAGGGATAAGACTTCAAAACCAAATATCGCTACTGAATATACTTTTCATCGTTGGTTCCATTTAATCGAAGAACCGTAATACACATGACTAGACACAGTTAAAATAGCCATAAAAACCCCTAAGATTGATGAAAAAAGGAGAAAAAGGATTCCATTTTTTATTATCAAAGCAATTGCATCCAGAGCTAGAAATAATGAACAACCAAACAGCCCCAAAGATGTTATATTACCGAGTTGATCAGGCCTTTTATCAATGAAAATTCCTACAAGGAGAATCGAAATTGCTATAGGAGTACCAATTATAGCAATTAAAGGAATTATACTTACATTAGGTATGGTACCAGTCATATTAATATAATCCAATAGATCAAAAATATAAATTAAGACAATAGATGCAATAAACAGCCAAGAAAATGTCATAGGTAATATTGTTAAGGTAAGTGTTTTGAAGTCCTTCTTTTGCTGCATTTTCATCACTATTCAAGAAAAAACTCTTAATG
>JAUUVJ010000253.1 GCA_030589605.1 Candidatus Hodarchaeota archaeon
CTTGAACGATTATCCTCTACTAAGTGGGATTTTAATAACCACGATTTTTAGTATAATTTTGAGTATAAATCTTATCATTAGAGTAGGGGATATTTGCTATGATGCTGGATTTCCCGAAATAATGATTCTCTTAACTGATTTTTCTGTCAGATTTCTTTCTGGTGCAATCGCAGTTATTTTAATAATTCCGTTTATATTGAATTTCTCAAAAAAGCATATATCTCTCAAAGAATATTTTAGAGATGATATACGGCTTACTAAAGGTGTTTCCATAAATGGAACAATTTTTGTGGGAATTATCTCTGCATTGTGCTTTTTTTTAATATGTATTATAGTCGCTTTAGCGTTGGGGGTTTTTAATTTAGACTTCGGTATATTATTTAGTAATCCTGATACGGGAAATGTCGGTTGGTTTATATTTTTTTATGCCTTAATCCCTGGTATATGGGAGGAAATGACATTTCGTGGTGTAATTTTAAATACAATAAGAGAAAAATACTCTGAAAAAATAGCAATTCTATTTAGTAGTGTATTATTTGGATTATTTCATTTTACAAATTTACTTTTTCAGCCTTTAGAAATGGTAGTTTTTTATTTTATTATGTCAACCCTCTATGGAATCACCTGGGCGTATATGGTTATCAAAAGTGGAAGTGTTTTACCGAGTATTCTTGCTCATTATCTAATAGATGCTTTCGGATATGCAGTTCTTACTAATCCCATGAATGCTGACCAATCAATAGCAGGACCGTTCTTTATTGTGACCACATTATTGTATCCTTTTATCACTATTCTTATGGTGAAAGGTCTCTCAAAAAGTACGAAAATTTTCTCGTATAACTCCGTAAAAGGTAAAAAGTAAAATGTAAGAGATAATAGGGAATAAGAACTCGAACATAATAAAGTTGATTTTCTTTTTTCTATTCTCTAGATATTTATATTTAAACTAATAGCAAATTTTCATAGTTTGATTAAGGTGAAATAAATGCCCATCAAATTACCAAATTATTTTATAATCTATATTCCATATCTCGATCAATATCAAAAAGAAGATTCCTTAAACCTCTTTTATTCTCAATTTTTTTTCCCATAATATAGGAAAACGTGTTGGATAGTTTTGAAACCGATTATGGCTTTAAAATCACTGTACGGACAACTTAAACAAGTACCAACCCCTATAGGAATAACAAGTAAAGAAATTGTAATTAAAACAATAGAATTCGATGATCCTCCCAGAATTCCTTACTCCTTCTATTGCAATCCAACATTTGGAGACATATTTGACTTCTTTTTTATGAAGTGGACAGATAAAAAATCCAATGTGAAGAATGGATTTTATACAGATGAATGGGGAGTTGTTTGGCAAGATACGAAATATACCTGGGGATCTGCAGTTATGTATCCTTTATCTGAATTAGCTGATTTAGCCAATTATAAATTTCCTCTACCTATTACAAATAAAAGGCTATTTATAATGGCTAAAGTTGCTCAACTAGCGAAACGTAAAAAGAAATACATAGTAGCTCCGAATTATATTTGTATGCTTGAAAGAATGAGATCTCTAATGGGGGTTGAAAAATTGATACTCGCTCCTTATGAACAGCCAAACAAATTGGAAGAATTATTAGATATTCTAACAAATATGACAATAGATTTACTTAACAAATACAGTAATTCAGGATTAGACTTATTTGATGCATTTATGACTTGGGAGGACTGGGGGTCCCAATCACGTTTGCTAATGAGCAATGACATGTTCAAAAAATTCTATAAACCGCGATACAAGCGTATTGTAGATGCTGTCCATGAGAATGGAATGCACTTCATCTGGCACTCATGTGGTTATATAATGGATTTAATTCCTGACATGATTGATATAGGTGTAGACGTGGTTCAAATTGATCAACCACGATTACTGGGACATCAACAATTAATAGATTCTTTAGGAGGAAAAATGTGCATGTGGAATCCAGTAGATATACAGTGGAGTACTCAAAGTCATATAACAAATGAGGATATAAAAAAAGAAATCGATGTTATGATCAGTACTTACAATATCAAAAAGTACAAAGGTGGGTTCATCTTTCGTAATTATCCAGATCCACAAGATATCAATATTTCAATAGAACGTCAAAAATTCATTAACTCTACATTTATTGAAATGATGTAACTCATAAATCTTCAATTTTTAGTTTTATCAATTTGAACAAAAAACAAAGATGATTTACTTTAGCTTTTTCATCAAAGCTATTTCTAATGATCATTTATCTTGAATCATATCTGAAGGTATATAAAGTTGAAATTCATTTCCCCTTTGGTTCAAGGGCTTAATCTTAAGAAAACCACCATAATGTTGCATGATTACCGAAACTAACGATATTCCAATGTAATGACCTTGGTACTCCCATTTATCGGTAATTTTTCCTGAAAGACGTAAAGAAATTTCTTTTGAAATCGGTTTAGAGCAATTATCCCGAATTACGATACAAAAATGTGGATGAATATTTGAACCTTCAATAATAACAGGTGAGTGATCTTTTTCCTTATTATTTGCAACAAAAACAAAGAGTAAGACTTCACGCAAAGCTTTTGAAAGATATTTATCTCCAGATATTGTTACATTAAGAGTTTCACGATTAATTGACATATCATCAGATAAAGGAAAATCCGATCTTAAATCTAATACCACTCGGTCTATAACATTTAAAAGAATGAGATTTGTACTTTCTCTATCATTAAAAGGGGATTGAAGGACCTCAAAAATATTATTTACAGTATCAATTGTTTTAGAGGAACGAGACGCGATTTCAATAATATCATTCATAACTGTCTGATCTATTTGTTGATTTGTTTTATATTCTAGCATTATTAAGTCAAGGTTATTGACAATGATTTGTAAATCATTATTCAGAAAGTGACTCAACATTGCATGATACCGTTCTTCCTCTAATTTTACTTGTTTAATCATCTCTTCGGCCTGTTTTTGTATTGAAATATCTGTAGATACAACTAATACCCCTTTATAGACATTTTTCTTTGAAATAATCGGTGTAGCTTTAATAAAAATTGGAATACTTTTTCCATCTCTCCTTATAATAGCACTTTCATAAGTGCTGCTAATGCCTTGAGCTCGTTTACTGGTCTCGATTTCAGCCTTTTCTATATGTTCAAGCGGTACAATTTCTCTCCAATGTTTTCCAATGATTTCTTCTTCCTCCTTATCTAATAATCTGCATAACGCGGGATTTACAAAGATCATTATTCCATTTTCATCTTCTAGAGTAACAGCTTCATCCATTTTTTCTACTAGCATTTGATACTTCTCTTTTGCTTCTCTCAATGCCTCCTCAATCTTCTTACGCTCTGTAATGTCAATTGAAATACTACATAACGCATAATTTTTCCCTTCCTTATCCTGTAATACAAATTTTGTGGCTAAATATATACTGCCAGTGGTTTGACCAACTTCCTCAAACTGTATAGTTTGCTTACTCTCAAATGCCTGCATTTCATATGACCAAGTACTTGTATGGTTTGGGAAAAGTTCATGATCTGTTTTACCGATCACCATTTGGTTCAAATAACCAGTTCGTTCACGCCATTGTTTATTGACTAATAGATAACAGCCTTTCATGTCTTTTACATACACAGCAGCTGGAGTATTATCGAACATATCTTGGAGTTGACGCCGTGTTCTGTGTAAAGCTTCTTCTATTTGCCTTAATTCTTTGATATCAGAATAAACTACATGTACTCCAGTGAACTCATTGTTTTTAGCAAAAATCGGTGTAGCTTTAATCAAGGTTGGATGAAGATCTCCATTTTTTGCTTTGATCATGGCTTCATAAGTACTACTAACCCCATGAGGGCGTTTAGATGTTTCTTTACCGACTCTATCAAAATCTTCAGAGGAGACAAATGAGCTCCAATGTTTTCCCAGAATTTCGTCTGCTGTGTATCCAAAAACTTCTAATCCTCTTGGATTCACAAAAGTAATAACCCCTTCTGTGTTTTCAAAAAGAACTCCTTCATCTATTTTCTCAAGAAGCATTTTATATTTTTCAATTTCTTCAGTATTATTTTCTTGTGTTTCTAATTGAGTTTCTTTAACTTCTACAACAAGAGTGTAACCGACTAAAAATGTTCCAACCAAAACTCCTATCAAATAAATGAGAGAGAAATCTTCTCCAAAAATAGTTGCTAATAATACCCCAATTATTAAGCTCAAAATATAGACTATTATTCCGATCCCTGTGTTGTTAAAAACACGAGGGTTATTTAAAATCCCATTAGAGAGGTCTTCTTTAAATAATGCACGTCGTTGACTAAAGGCGTACAATATTAAACTTATAATGAGCAAAACAATACCATACATACCAAGTATGAATAAGAACAACCATTGATCGATGTTAATTAACCTGAGTCCGATCGTACTACAAAACCATGCGAAAAAAACGAATTGAGAGATTCTTTCGATTCGTGGATTAAAAGCAACTGAATATAATGAAAATGTCCATAGGAGACCAATAAAGGCCAAAACTACAAATAAGAGAAAATAAATCTCTAGATAGGAATTTTTTATCAGGGAAGGAATAAAAATTAACGCACCACAGAAGAAAATGATACTAGCGAAGAGATAATCCTTTGAGTATGACATAACTTTCTTATCAAACGCTTTTAATAATAGAATAAGTCCAAAATTGAACTGAAAAAAAATAACTCCAATTTGACCTACTTCAATAATATTAAAGACCATTGAAAGAGCCTACAATTATATTTTGAGAAAATTCGACCTTAATGCTAGGTATTCTTTTTGTATTCATATAAATCTATACTAATGTCTAGAACTTGATTTAATAAAAACATTAATATTTAGGTTTTTATGTGGAAAGTTACGATATATCAGGAAAAGAAGGATATAATTCGGATAGAGAGTTTAAGAGGAAGATTATCTTTCATGATAGTAGATAACTGGTTATTGGTATGAAAATTCTATTGAGCGCTGATTTCCACAGTGATTTCTCCCGTTTAAATCCCCTCGCTAAAAAAGTTGATCTTTGTATCTGTTGTGGAGATATATTTGATTATCATCGCATTCCTGAAGTGAAATATAAATTTCCATTACCTTTTTTCAGTATTAAAGGAAATAAGGAACTCTGGGGGGGAAATAACCTTTATAAGACTCTTGAAGAGCTTCATAATTTTTATTGGATGAACCAGAATCTTGATAGACTCACTGAGATGACAGGATTACAGTTCTATGGAATCAATTATAGAAATGAACCAACTAGTATTCCTTATGATATTGATATATTAGTTTCTCATCAACCTGCTTTTGGATTAGCAGATAAGTGTACAGATTCATACCATGCTAAAATGGTTCCTCATTGCGGTAGTAAATCGTTAAGAAGAATTATTGATCTTTTTCACCCTATTTATATAATATCAGGACATGTTCATCTCTACCAGAAACAATCTACTGAAAAGACAGTAGCAATAAGCTTACCACCAGCATTAACAGATCCTATTTTAATTTTAACAATCGAAAAAAGTGAAATTGTAATAAATGAGCTATAATATCAGCATCCAGATGGAAGTAAAACGAAAAATATTATAGTTTGGATATATAGACCGATATCATATTTATATTTATAAAAAAACCGCAAAATAACGTAAAATTTACAGACTTTTCGCTAAATGTGAGGAAAACCTCATCATTTTACTCTTTTTTTTGAAATAGCATTTAAGTATTGCTCGCTGATATTTCAGACTATAGATTTTTCATTCTGAAATGATTATAAAAACAAATGGTTTGCATAGAGTGAATTACAATGGTTACACGTGTACACTTTTGTGCTCGATGTCAAAGACCGATTCGAACTGGACAAAGTCACTGTCCTGATTGCGAAGCTATTCTATCTTCACCTATTATGAGCGTTCCTCGATGTTCAAATTGTACTAGACCAACACAAAATGCAGGACAATTGTACTGGAATCAAAAAATACAAAAAATCTATTGTTTAAGTTGTCTTAACATCTTTAGAACAGAATTAGCTAAACAAGGTTTTCAAGAGGTTCAAATAAACAAAATATTGAAAAAGGATTTTCAACCTCTTCGGTATTGATATTTTGATTCACTATTAAATGATAGCAGTTTATTCAATTTACTTTTGGAGTAAGCTTCTCCCCTTTGAACTAATTTCCAATATCTTACTTTTTCCAATGATTTGTTCTACAATGTACCCTGTTATCACTAGACGCTTAATCCGCTTTCTAGCGGTTGGCCGACTTATCTGTAAAGATCGTCCGACTTCAGAATAGGATGGTTTTATTCCTGTGGAATTTTGTTGATAAATATAAC
>JAUUVJ010000219.1 GCA_030589605.1 Candidatus Hodarchaeota archaeon
GAATGAAATATTCATAGTTTTTTCAAACTGATTTCCTTGTTCATTCTCTTTTTTTTTTACAAGATTTAAGATATATTAATTAGTTCAAACCATATTCAAAATTGAGTTTAAAAGATGCAAACTTTTAAACCTCACACCAAAGAATTTGAAATAGTGAAGCTCATAAATCTAGAATATCCTCTCTATGAATTAATCGAAGAAATAGCTTACGTATTTAGATGTACGAAAGATAGATTTTGTATATTTCAAATAAATAAAGGCCGTTCATGACATACGAGTCAAGATTATTACTCAGAGGTACATAGTTCTAGATTTTCTTTCCGATTATAATTTATTAAATGAGGCATTAAGAATGGGATGGAATACCCATTAGATACCACAAGCAAGACCTGAAATAGAAGTAACAATAACAGTGGATGATAATGAAGCAATATGAAGAAATGGGAATGATTAAGATTCCCTGTGTTAGGCCAATTGACCCCAAAAATAGAATGAACTATACTCCTCAGCAGAGAGCCCGAATGACTCTTGATGATTGGGAAATAGAAGCTGGCTGTGGTGCCTTTTATATTTTCGATGAATTTGTAGATGTAAATGGACAAGTCCAGTTGAGATGTAATGGTTGTGGGCATAAAATTAAGATCTCATTTACACTTGTGGAAGACTGAGGTGGCTACTAACCCATTATGGTTATTAGAGAGACAACATTGGTGTAATTTTATGTATCATACTTTTTGCTGTAGTTCAAGTGGCAACCTTGCTGACAACAAACTGAATATATCGAGTAATAGAAATTGTTATAGTAAGCGATATATTTCCTATCTTTACTATTTATTGGATAATAATCGTTCTTCATATATCAAAACAATTCAAAAAAACACACTCTACAACCTTCATTGTCTAATTTCTGATAAAAAATTACTTGAAGAATGCACTAACAATCAAATAGATTTTCGAATGGAGAAATTGGAAGCTCCTGATGAGTTCTAATAAATCATTTTCATTAAAAAGGTTAAGACTTGAAGGTTACTATTTTGATCGAATAGCAAAGCCACTCCAATAATAAAAAACACACTAAACCCGATTATAAAACCGATCATCCTCTTGATTAGGAAATAATCCATCTTTCCTCACCTTCCGTTTGCTAAAGATCTTTTTTTGAGTATTCTTATTATTACTTACCAAGTCTCAAGATCGAACTCAGTTTTTTATGGATTGATTCTATCAACAAGTAATGTACTTTTATCATTATGGCTTCTTTTTCTGTCTTGTATTGCTGTAACAGTCCTCGCTCCTCCAGATTGGTTATATAGGTATGAACGGCTGTTTTTCTACGGGGCATTATTCCTAACCTATCACATAGGGTATAATAAGCCTCTTTTACCTCTGTGGTAGTAAGTACTGGTTTATCTGTTGTATGTATCGTGTCTATCAAACTGAAATATAATAGTTGTTGATGATAGACTAAATGTTTTAGTATCTCAAACTTAGGTTGTTGGGATGGTAGTTGTGATTCAAACACTTTCTCTACATGATCTAATTTCAGAATTTGTGCTTGTTCCTTTTCTGCCTGTTTAGCGGTACGCCATAGGAGGTCGATTGTCTCACGAGTATCGCCTTGTGCTGCTGTTAATTCAACTATTGTTTCAAGTATTGGATCGGTATATGACTGATTTTTCAATCCTACACTAGCTCGGTCTTTCACAATTTCAAATAGTTCTCCAGGTTTGTACGCGGATAAGTGAATATGCTTACTCATGTAAGACGAAGTGATTGAGGTTGATAATTCATGTGCTGTTGATTCATCACTTGTCACAAAAAGTAAATTTAACCGATTGATTATTGAGGCTTTTATTTTCATTAATTGTATTCGTTCTTGAAGTGTCAATTGCTCAATATCTTCAATAATCAGCAATAAAACTAAATTATGTTCTGCTATATCTGATTTGAGAATCTCGATTAATTGAGCTTGTGATCTTCTTTGAGGAGTAAATTGTGGATTCATTTGAAATAGTATTGTGGCTAGAACACTTCTGAGATCCTTTTTGAGTCTACAATTTACTTTAATGATTTTAAGTGTCGGATCCCCTATTCGTGGTTTGGGTCGAAGTATTTCTCCCAGACTTTTTATCAGTGCTTCGACTACTAATGATTTACCTGATCCCACACTACCCGAAAGGATAGCCATCAGTGGTTTTTTAGATGATGGTGTTCGTTTTACTAATGGATTGAAGTATTTCGCGAGTGACTTGATTTCATTCCCTCTATGAAAAATCACATCAGGTTTAAAATTATTATTAAACACTTCTTCCCCTGTTCCTTCCTCTGGCGCATTGAAAATGAATGGTGTTTTTGTTGCCTCAATCATTTGTTTAAAACTACCACTACTACGTGTAGTTCTATTAGAGGTTGGATCAACCATATTATTCACCATCCACCGTTATTTAGGGGAGTAATGGTCAGAACAAGAATTTATTATATCTTTTACTACTACAGTACTCCTTATGACTCATCTCTTAATAAAAGTGACCAAAAGGGATGAAATTATTATTGTATATGAAAAGACTAATCAATCAGGCAAGAAACTATTTGGAAATAGGTGTTCGATTTAAGTGGTAAAAAATGGAAAATGACTGATTGATTGAGTAGTAAATATGAATAAATTAAAGTCGAATAATATTTCAAAGTGACTAGTAACAATTGAAAGAGATGTAGGAGAAGTGACTATTAAAATGATCCAGAATAAAGCATTACGAGAGAAATTTCTGATTTTTACGAAAACAACTCTTAACATTCTCCGAGATAGGGAAAAAAACAATTTAATTATACGGTTTTAGGCAAAAAGTGGAATAAAATAAGAGTACTTCCAGAAACGAAAGAATGTATTATAGAATTCAGAAAGAATGATAAATTTAGTTCGTAAATCTTCAATTTTCCATCATTTACTTACACAATATCAATTTAGATGGCAAACAAAGACTATATCATTATCAAAATATAGGGAAAATAAATCAAAGCAGCGACTTATAAGTTCAAGAAACGAGACAGAATCAAAATTAAAAAAAAGGGAAAACACACTGAAGGAATAAGACTGTCTTTCAGAAATAAGTATTCTAACAATAAAGGGATTCAACAAAAAAGGGGAGGAAAAAGAACTAAGTAGATTCCAAAACTTTGTCCCGATTGCTGTCCAACAAACAAGCCATATCCTCAAAAGCATCCTGAATATGATCGCCTGTTTTGGCACTGGTCTCAAAAAAGTTAGCCATTGCCAACAATAGGCCATTCAACTCTTGCTACGGGTCAGAGAGGTAGTTTAAAAACTTGAACTTTCCGTGAAGGATAGTCATTACTCCCGATGGTGACCTACTCATCATTCGAGCACTGGTTACCCAAGAGATTATACACTTCAAATGAAATTCATTCACCTAGCTATCGAGAAGAATTCCTCTTAATCCGAGATCGGGAACCTAGAATGACTAAGATAATAATCAATTCAATTGAAAACGTCCATCCTGGAGCAATTAATCCCCTCCCTGTTGTCACAACCAATTTTTTCCCAGAGGGGGCAGTTACTTCCTTGCGGACTAATATTCCGGTAGAGGTTTTCCATTTATACTGAACATCTAGAATCTCATTATATTTGACATTAACGATTGCTGTTGTGTCTGTAATGGAGGAACTCGTGTAAGTGGCTTTTGTTAAATTTTCAATGAGCTCTGTATCATTAAAAAGCTGTTGAAAAAAGCTCACATTATTCATAGAAATTGGAAGTAGAAGCAAAGGGTAATCCGAATTATAATTAAGTGGTACAATGCTGATATCACCTTCTACATTAATGCGGATTGTTAATCTACTTCCATTAAAGAAGTTAAAACTCATGGGAGGTTCAATCTGAAGGTGGATGGCTGTCCCTCCTCCTTGAAGATTAATTCCCCCAATCAAGTAAATATCGTGGTATTGTTCTGCTGTTTTTAAACTCCGTAATTCTGATTTTGCTGCGTTCCAATGATAATATTTTGTTGTGATGTCAGGAGACCAATCAGAATGTCCAGTAGCAACCATTGGGATGGAATATAAAAATATTAAATTTAGCATTATTGTGATCTTACAGATCATTCTTTTTCTATTCATATTTTCTCACTGATAATTTCAGATTCTTAAGGAAGACCATCAAAATGGTGTATCAAGTTTCTTATTCTATAATCATTATCACTCTCTAGATTCCAACCACCAAATAGAATGCTTCCAGTCATGATGTATCCCCAACCCCCAGTGTGTTCTGTTGAGTAATCGTGAAAGATCTCATGTAATGTCGCTCTTTTCATCTGGTCAGTATCTCCGAAACCCTTCCATTCTGCACTTTCAGTTCCTGATTATGAAATAGAAATGAAATATGATTATTGGTCTAGTAATAAATCTGATTATGGCTCTACTTCTTTTGTTGAAGGCGAAATTATCGGTATGGATTCTTTTCATAAACTGAATATTCCTCTGATCCATTTAAAAACCAAATCTGAAAAAAGAAGATCATAATACGTAATGATTACGTATTGATTAAGTAGAATAAGCAGAATGATCTACTTAATCCAACTAGCTGTTTTCTTTAAAACCAAGCATTTCGTCAAGTAAATTATTTGGAACTAGTAATTAATCAATATGCAGCAAAATACATAATAGAAAAGACAAACAAGGAATAGATTTTATAGAGGAAGAGAATCTAATACAAAAAGGTTCATTTAATTCATTAAAATAGATGATTGGGAATGAAATTATATAAAAAGTACTTATATTACTTAATTTTGTTGTTTCTCGTTGTTTCAACAACAAGTTCATCAGCTAACGCAACTGTTTTAGAATAAAGAAATCTGTTGACGTACCTTGAAAATTGATTAGAAAAAAATTATCAATTATGCTTTGACGACATTATTAACCAAAGATTTGGAAAGAAAGTCTTTGGAGCAACTCATCAATGCAATCATTGTCAAGGGAACATAATTAAACACACCTCGAATAACTTAGCTAAATGATTATCCTTATTTTGATAGTAATAACTAATCACTTTTGTCTCCCTTCTCAATTACTTGTTTGATTAGACTTCTTCAATCGGGAGATCTCTGGAGATTTGGTACATAATCAGGTACTGAAAGAAGAGGGGGTACAAAATTTAAAGAGATAATACCAGTATTAAAACTTCAGAAAAAGCAAAGAAGGAAAGGCCCTCAAACCCTTCAAAAATGGAATGATCGAAATTAAAAAAAAAATAATACAGAAGATTTAATTTTATCATACAATCTCATGTTATAAATTTGTAAGAAACGAGTGGTTCAATATGAGTGTCAACTGGAGATACTTTATCCAAGCAATCGAAGAAGAGGGAGTACCGAACTTTACCCCCGATGGGAAAGAAATATGGAATATGTTAGATGAATCATTAATCCGCATTTTTCAACATAAATATACCACTTTAACGCATACGGCTAAAATTAAGTTGAAAAGAGAGATTTTTAAACTTTGTTTCAAGACTCTTTTCAGTTCACCCTCTTTTAATGATGTTGCAGTCAGCAAATAGGCAGTTTGACTTACCAGAATAATTTAAAAACTTAATAGTTTCGTTCCTTCTCTCTTCAGCTTAAACTCTACCTTCAAAATTTTCGAAATATCAGCTCTAGTAGCCATAAAAGATGTTACGATACCCATGACAACAGTAACAAAAAAAATTACAATATAAACCGAAAGAATAACAAGGAGGTTGAAATCTAAAATGGAGGGAGGAGCAGGTACTAATAGTGGGGACAGGATTGATGCCAAAAAGATAAGGAATATTGATCCCACAACCCCTCCTGGAATTCCACTTAGTACGAATAGTACTCTGTAAATGAAAAAGGTTTTTATCTTCAGTTTCCTCCAAGATATCAATGTTGACTAGAATACGAACTCATAATTATTCAGAAAAATCAGATATTCACAAATTTAGAGGCGTTTAATACCTTGAAGGGGAAGACTAAGCAATGTAATAAAAGATCTATTCTTCTTATCCTATTCTTGTTTCTCAATCTAATAAACATCACCAGTAATATACAACAACATTATGATAATGCAATAGTAAGTTCAGATTTCAATGAAAAAGAAGTAAGTAAAATTGATTCACTGAGAAATGAATATAAATTATCAAAAAATAGTTTGAGGGAGTTTGGACTTTCTAAAAAAGTCAGTGGAATTAATGATGGAGGAAATTCTTTTGCAGAAGCCGTTGAAATTAGCATTGGTACAACGAATGATCAATTTAATGACACTGATGGTTATTATGAATATTATAAGGTTGATCTAAGTGTAGGGTCAGTAATTGATTTTACTCTTCTAGGTCATGAAAATTTTATTCTAACGATTTTCAATCCTTCACAATCAAATCTAGGTTCTGATTCTACAGGCATTATCAAACATGTGGAAATTACTGTTACTGCTAATGGTTATCACTATATTGAATTGTTCAGAAGTTCATTGACTTTTGAGGGGAATTACAATCTCACCGTCTCTGATCCGATCAATGGGCCAGATGGAGAAGACTCATTCATCAGTGCAACAGAAATTAACATCGGAACATTTAGTGATAATTTCACGACTAATGAACAGAATGAATATTTCAAGGTGAATCTAACAGAAGGGTATAATGTCATCATAAATGTTTTTGGAGAATGTGACGACTTGTATTTTTATAACGGTAGTGAAGTACTCCTTGAACGAGATCCGTATGATGATCCAAGCATCCATCTGACTATCACTACCACTGGTTATTATTACATCCGTCTTTATCATTCTACTTCGAGCTGGGGGGTATACACGCTCACGGTGACAACGGAGGCTTCAGGAACTATCCTTTATGTAGATGGAGGGAGTTCTTTCAGTACAGCTGCTGTAGTACCGTTAGGAGAAACGCA
>JAUUVJ010000196.1 GCA_030589605.1 Candidatus Hodarchaeota archaeon
ACGTCCCAGATTAGAGTTAGATCTAGATGATCCTACTTTTATTAAGCTTGTTGTGAGAGTCCCTGTTGTACAAAACATCATGTCGGAAACCCCAGGCTCTAATATAACTCTTCCAGCGGTCATATTTCTAACTGGTGATTTTTTAATCACGATACAATCAGAATCCTTTAGTACAAAACGTATCCGCAAACCTATTGGCTCTAGGAGAAAAAGGTCAACTCCTACAATATTAGTTTTACTTGATTGGTTAGAAAGTGTTGTTAAAAGCTTTGAATTAGTGGTTGACAAAATTGATCAAGATTTAGCTAAGGTAGAGAGGGTAATATTTAAATCTATTAAATCAAAGTCCATTGAAAGGGTTTTTCGTATTTCACGAGATGCAACATACCTTGATGCTGCGTTGAAGGGGAATTTACGTGCTTTTTACAAGCTAAAAAAAGCTCCTCTTTTATCTAATAAACCCGAACTTCTTGATGATTTAGAAGATTTAAGCATTGACCTTCAACAACAAGCAGAATTGTTAAGAATCTATAGAGATCTAATTGAAAGTAGTCTAGATGCTTATGGATCTGTTATTTCAAATAATCTCAATGATTTGATTAAAGTATTAACATCAATTAGCTTAATCATAATGATACCGACCTTAGTTGCTTCCATATATGGAATGAATTTAGAATTACCATTTGCTGATACCCCATTTGCTTTTTGGATTATATTAGTTATAAGTGCTGCATTAACAATTCCAGTTTGGATTTTCCTTAGAAAAATAGATTTGATTTAACGGGAAAAATCTCTTTGTAGTATATAAATTAAGATACACTAGGAAGGAATTTATCTACAATTTTTATCAAAATGAAGAGAATTACTGAAGCAGTTATTCCTACTATTAAACCAAAAAGGCCATTCATTATGTCATTTTCTCTTAAAGAATCAATTAATGACATAATTGGAAAAATCCATGTCAGAATCACTCCTCCTAATAAAAAACCATTATTCCGTGAAATTTTTATAAGTAAACTCATTCTACCATCTCGAGTTAATAAAGTCTTAAAGAAGATTCTAGTCTACACGTTCATAAAGAACGTACATCATTACTTTTTAAATTTTTTATTTAGCATAATAACAAGTCAAATTCTTATGATCTCGAAAAACTTATCTAGCTGATATTTAGCTTTTTCTGCAGTTTTTAACCATCTATCTATTATTTCTATTAGTTTCTTAATGTCTTGATCAAAATTCTCTGCTTTCTGCTTTTTCATTGAAAAAATATTGATTATTCCGACCAAAAAAAGATTTTTAACTAGTTTTTCAAAGTTTTCTCGATTGAACCACAAAATATTCTGAAAACGATTGATTTGGATAAAAATCTGAACCTCTGGGTCGGATAAAATAGTTCGTATTTTTTGATCAGACAGATGCTTTTCGGATAATAATTGAGATATCCAATTCTGATGAGAAGTCAAGATCTTAACTAGAAGAACTCTTTCTCCCAGATTTTGATTTTCTTCAATAGAATCTCCAATCATCCATTCAATACTTCTATTTAACGCCCATTCATCTATCCATGAACGAGATAAAAACTCATAATTCTGGTTTTCATCATCACATTTACCAAGCAAATGTACAATTATCCAAGCTAGAATTGTTCTCCAATCGAAAGAATTTTTTGGTAATGATTCATTGATAAAGTCCCAATACTTAATCCCATCTATCGTGGGTCCTTCTTTATAACTTTCTATTGTAACAAAGGAAGAAAACTTGTGTAATATTTCATTCTCTACCAATTTAGTCGTACAATCCTTTTTTGAGTATTTTTTTACTTCAGTAAACAGGGATGATAGTTTGGGGCGCATTTTTTCAACAAGAGTGCCAATTACCTCTTGGTTTTGGTCTATAGGGAAATTGTTGATTGCTTTATCTTGAGTAATGATCACTAATTCTCTAAAAACACGGTGCAGGGGTTGATAAATCATATTTTGGAGCGCTTCATCAATACTCGGTACACCAATCCCTCCAAGAAAATCATGTAGATGTGCATAATGGTTCCATTCATTATCCTGAATCTCTCTGAAATCAGTAAACACTACAGATTGATAAGCCCGTAGTTCAATGTATAATCCTTTTTCATAAATTTCCTGATTCCTTCGAATATATTCAAGTCCGTTTAGATGATTTTTATATATACAGAAGTAATTTTCTTTCTTTGTTAGAGTTAATCCTTCTCCTAAATTACGTTGAACTAGGCGTTCTTCTCCATCAATCTTAATATTAAAAGCTGCAGATTTATTTATCCAACCTGAAGTTTCAGAATATTTGTTATGATAAATTATTAGAGCATTTCCCGACCCTGATTGATTCGAATAAGCAAATACATCTTCATTTACAAAACCTTCATTAGTAAAAAAATCATATAACAAAAAATTCGTAACTTCAGAAAAGAGGAAACGTTTTTTCAAAAGGGGAAATATTATTTTTTTATGGTTCCGAAGAAGATTTTGATCTACTTCTTCTTTCCAATAAGCACGTCTGTATTCCATACCATACTTTTCAGAAAAACCCTCGATTTGACCATGACCGAACATCGGTAATCCTGGTAATGTTGCTAGAAGTATACAGATGCCAAAGTATTTATCTTCTTTTCCAAATTGATTTATGGCAGTCTTTTCATCGGGATTGTTCATGAAATTAACAAAGCGTTTTAATATTAAAGGATCATATTCTAGGGTGTTTTTCATTACAGATCTGTATTTTGCGTTATCTTCATCCCGAAGCATGTTCATAAAGGCGCTGTTGTACACTCTGTGCATTCCTAACGAACGTACGAAGAAACCTTCAAGTAACCAGAAAGCTTCCGCAAGTAGTAATGTATCAGGCATTTCCTGATTAATACGATCCACAACTTCTCGCCAAAACTCCTTTGGCATTGCCTTATAGAATTCCTCTTTTGTAATACCATGTTCAGATCGAGATGGTATATCACCACCCGTACCAGGTTCGGGAAACCAAAGACGTTGATAATGCTTGCGAGTAAGTGTCATTGCAGCATCAAAACGAATTATAGAAAATTTTCTAGCCACATGTAGAATTGTTTGGATTACAGCTTCACGAACTTCAGGTATTAGATAATTTAATTGAGCTGTATCATTCCAAGGCATACTAGTTCCATCATTTCCGTGATATATATAACGAACGTCGTTAGATTCATGATCTACGCGTTTAAAGGTAACTGCTGCATCGGTTCGAGAAAAATAGTGATCTTCGAGAAATATACCCACATGGGGATTGTTTGATAGACTTTTTCCACTATATGAATAAGAGGGGAATGGGCTATATGGTAGAGAAATAAACCAATCAGGATGTTCTATCATCCATTTAGAGTCAATTCCTGTATGATTAGGAACCATATCTGACGCTAGACGAATTCCCCTTTTCCAAGCTCGATCTTTTAGATTATTGTAAGCTGCTTCGCCTCCCAAATCATTTGCAATTATATAATCATAGAGTGAATAAGCTGATGCTTCTGCTTCTGGGTTTCCACACCAACGTTTCACTGTTTTTGAAGCTGATGATCGCTGCCAGAGACCAATAATCCAGAGCGAGTTGAATCCCCATCCCATAAGCTGATCTAACTCTTCATCTGGTATTTGGTCTAATGTTTTAATATCTCTTTGATATTTTTTAGAAAGTTGATCTAACCATATATAGCTATTCTTTGCAATCATTACAACATTAGGCATCCAATCGCGATCTTCTGTATAATTTTCTTCTAAATATTCATACTCATATACCAGAGCTTCTCCTGGGCCTAACCCTCTCATTTTTTCTTCTTCTCTGAATAGGTCAAGAGCGGATAGGATCTTATAATAGTATGTAGATCCAATAATAGACCCCCATTTTTCATTAATTAGTTCCAATTGTTTTTGTATTGAGTGTGGCTCTTGCATAATCGGAAATAGAAGAAATTCAACAAGGTTGAGTTCATCTGGTCCGAATTTAGGGTTTTCTTTGAAATACTCTTTAATTCTTTCGATAAAATTCAAATAATCTCGTTTCTTTATATCTAATTCCGAGTCATTAAAAAGTTCTAAATGATTAGAAAATGCTGGATTATTATTAATAAGCCATAAATTTAAAATTTCGTTGATTATAATGTGTTTGTTTTGAATTTCGCTTGTCTTTCCTTCTATGTATTTCTCAATTCCCTCTTCATTTAGTGTTATTGATGGAGGTGGAAATTTCTGAATAAAACTCTTCATATTATCTTCTACGTTCTTTACCCCCATTTGATTATTTAGTGATTCTAATAATTCTGGAAACAATTCTGGATTTATGTTCTCTTGATATATTTCGATTATATGAGTAAAAAGTTCACTGATCAAACCAATACCATTTATTTCACTAGCCCTGGCGGCAAGTTCAGGAAAATTGATTAAATCCCTTTTATTATTGATTGTTTGGGTGAATAAACGTACAGAATGGATTGTTGGGAATATAATGGAACCATTTGATGTAAAAAAGGATTCATCAATCATATATTGATCCCTTGCTTTCTCTGAAATTCGCATTTGGTAGATTCCTTCTAAATAATCATATCTCTAGAAAATATACTTATTTTAAAAACCTCAATTATGAAAAATGTTTTGAAAAAGGGTTAAAGATTAATCTAAAAAATCAGTATAAAATTAAGCTATATTAACATGAATTGTTATCATTATACCTTTAACCTAATTAAACTCATTGATAAGGAAATTTAATATGTCAAAAGTAAAGGATTTAGGGGTTGTTTACACTCCTGAAGAAATTACCAAATTTCTATGTATATACACGATATTTCCTTATATATTAGACAAAATCAATAATCATTTTAGTACAGAATATGAATTTAGGAGTAATGAGGAAATCGAAGGTTTATTTCTTAAAATGTCATCATCTGAACTATTTTATGCTTCAGAATTAGTTAAAAACATTAAAATTCTTGATCCTGCAGTGGGAATAGGGTATTTTTTACAGGAATCGGTTCGAGTTCTTGAAAGACTTTACAAAATCTTTGTAAGTACCAAAACAATCAGATGTGATATAACAACTATTCGTGAATGGATTATTACGAATAATTTGTATGGAGTGGATATTTCATATGAAGCAGTAAAAGAATGTAAGAAGAATTTGATGAGTTTAATAAAAAAAAATAACGATCACAGCATTAAATATCCAAAGGATATATTTAATCATATAAAAACTGGAAATACATTAATTGGAAGAATTTCGGATTCAGATCCTTTATTTACAGAGTATTTGTATGGAAATTTAACTCCATTTCATTGGGATCAAAAGTTCCCTAGTATTATTGAAGAAGGTGGATTTGATATAATACTTGGGAATCCTCCATGGAATATATTAAAACCACAAGAGAAAGAATTCTTTTCTAATTTTAACTCACGTTTAACAAAATATACTGTTGACAAAAGAGAAGCTAATAAAATCATCAAGAAGCTTAGAGAAAATGAAGATATTAATTCTAAATGGAATAATTATAAAGAATCAATTCAAAATCAAGCTCATTTCTTCAAAACCACCTATAGATATCAATCAGGGGAATTAGAGGTTAATGGTAAATTAAAAACAATTAGTGGAGATTTAAACCTATACAAATTGTTTATAGAAAGAATTTTTCATTTATTAAAAATAGATGGGTACACAGGAATTGTAGTTCCTTCTGGAATACACACTGATGCTGGAACAAAAGGATTAAGACGATTATTGTTTGATTCAAGTACAGTACGCCAATTATTTTGCTTTGAAAACAGGAAGGGGATTTTTCCATCTATTCACAAATCATTTAAGTTTGATCTTATTACTTTTAGAAAGGGAGGAAACACTCAGGATTTTGATGCTTTTTTTATGCAGAAAGATCAATATGTACTTCAAAATATTTATGATACTACGATTAGTATAAATTGGGAATTAATAAAGAGAATTTCTCAATCATCATGGTCCATTTTGGAATTTAAAACGAAAAAAGATATTGATATTGTTAACAAAATGTTTCAATACCCAATTATATCTTACAACAAACCAGATGAGTTATGGAAATTACAACTTACTCGAGAATTAGATATAACTCTGGATAGTGATTTGTTTAACTCAGTTGAACAAGGACTAGTTATTTACGAAGGAAAGATGATAGAACAATATACACATCAATTTAAGAAACCTCGTTATTGGATTAAAAATGATAACATCGTTTCAAAATTTGGTGAAGAATATCATGATTTTAAAGAATACAGACTAGGATTCAGATCAATAGCAGCAAGTACTAATCGTAGAACGATGGTTGCTACGATTCTACCAAAGAATATTTGTGTTGGTAATTCCATTATCATTACCAAAATTTTTGATTCGATTTCTGGGAAACGATTGATAGAGGAAAGTGATCTATTTTTTCTATGTGGAATCTTCAATAGCTTCCTTTTTGATTATCTTCTTCGATTAAAAGTTACTACAAATATCAATATGTTTTACATTTATGAAATGCCGATCCCTAGGTTGAAAAGGAATAGTAGAGAATATGAAGAAATTGTGAAAAACGTTTCTTATCTTTTTAGTCATTATTCAGAGTTTGAGAGTATCAAAAAAGAATTTAACAATTCATTCTTTAATAGTCAAAAACAAAATACTACACAAATTAGGGCTAAGATTGACGCTATAGTAGCAAAGTTATACGACTTGAACCTAATAGAACTGGAATATGTGCTTGATCAGTTTCATCAAAGAGATTTAAATAAAGAAAAACAACTATCAGTATTAAAAGATGAAATCTTGATCCAATTCAAAAAAATCACTACATCCTAAGGAGATATAGTATGAATAACCATTATAATCAATTACTTGATGTCTATAAAGATATTTATCTACTCAATTCATTAGACGGAATCCTTTATTGGGATTTAAATACTGGTAGAGTTCCGAAAGCTGGATTAAAATATCGTACAAAACAATTCAATTGGATTAAACGAGAGACACATAAAAGAAAAACAAGTGAAGCCATGAAAAAGTTGCTTCTTCTATGTGAAAAAGATGAAACTTTAGATCCCTTAGAGAAAAGAAATGTACTTTTACTCCGTAGAGAATATGATAATAATACAGTCATTCCAGAAGAACTTGTTGGAAAGCTTGCAGCTCAATCGAATAAAACCTTAGAGATATGGAAAAATGCGAAAGCACAAAATAAGTTTAAACTTGTACTCTCAGATATGGAGACATTGTTTGCTCTCAATGTTAAAAAATCTGAATTATTAGCAGAAGCTAAAGACATTAACGATCCTTATAATGCTCTCATCAACACGCGTGATCCTGGGTTTACGGTTAAACTCCTTTCCAATATATTTAATGAGACAAAGAATTTTTTGACACCG
>JAUUVJ010000152.1 GCA_030589605.1 Candidatus Hodarchaeota archaeon
TTGAATATGCATAAGAGGAAAATGATGGAGTGTTTCTGCGTTTAATGAAGCAATAAGAGCCGCGCCTGTAGGTGTGAGTAATTCTCCATCGGTAGGACCGCCTGTAATAAGTAATTTTCCTTCACGAATGATTTCAGCTGTAGCTGGAGCTGGGACAGGCACTTCCCCGTGACTTATCTTAATAGTTCCGCCACCAACTGCGATTGGTAAAGTTTTCATCTCATTTTGAAGAATATCCATTTTTTCTAAAAGGAAAACAAAGCCTATTATATCAAATACTGTGTCGATTGTTGCTAATTCATGAAAATGAATATTATCAGATAGATTATCATATCCATGGACCTTGAGTTCAGCATTAATCAGAAATGTAAGAGCTTTAGAGGCTATTTCCGTACCTTTGGGTGAAAATTCAAGTTGTTTTCCTAAATCTTCAACAATACCAGTCATTACATCTGGTAAAAATTTCTTAACAGCAGATGTTTGAATTTGTGTACCAGAAAAACCTTGCTGTTTTATTTGGAACCATTTAACTTGAAAATCAGGGTCATATTTTACTATTAACTCGTTGAACATTTCACAAAATGTATCCCGAAATTCATTCATCTGTATATCAAGTAAAGCAGCTATTAATAAATCACCAGCAGCTCCACTAGTTCTCGCATCAATTAATAGGAGTGACATTTTTTTTTCCTTTTTACAAATGGTTTATGATTTCTTATCTGTTATAATGATTACTAAGTATTATCCTAATCAACAAACAGGATATTTTGTTTTGATGGAACCTAACTTAAGATGAACTCGCCAACAAAATCAAATAATCAATCTTGAATGGATATAATAACGATATAATTTTTAAGGAAACCTATTTGTTACCCAATACGGGAATTTAAGATTGATTGGTGTTAATATTACAACAAAAGATGGTATCTTATTATTCTCACATTTTTTTGTGCCAGGGTTCTCAGATGTGGACGAAGATCTTCGCGCTGGTTTGATGACGGCGATTCTTAATGCGATGAAAGAGACACATGAAGATGCTGGTGTTAATACAATTGACCAAGGCAAATATTTTGTACATATTGTTGAGGGTGAATTTACGTATGGATTGTTTTTTTCACACGAAAATGATTTAAATGAGCTTAAATTTGCAAATAGAGCATTAGATCAATTTGAAAGTGAATTCAATCAGATATTAGTTTAACAAATCTCTTTTCAAGAGAGTGATTTTCTTAAGTTCCATAACTATCTTAAGAAAGAGTATTCTACACTGATCAGTATAGACGTTGTTGGACTATCAAAAATGATTGATATTATGAATTCATCGAATATCTCAAATTTCATTATCTTGGAAAAAACAAACCTACATCAAGTTTTCACAACTATGTCAACTCTCCTAGAAATCCATCCATACGCTAATCAGATCGGGTTAATGTGTAAAAACTTTATAGAATCAGGTGCTAAGATTGAACACGAAATAACACAGCTTAAATTCAATCTTGGGAGAAAATTCGTTGCATTTCTTAAAGTATACGAAAGGTTTGTTTTAATTATCGTTATTATGAAGAAAGATGTCGAAAAAACCCTCAAAGAGCTTCACAAAGTGAACACAAAGATTGATTCGAAGTTTTTGTAAGGGTACGAAGTATCTAACATACTTAGATTTCGGCAAGTTTATTTGTAATTCTAACGAGTTCCTTCTTAAATGGCATTTTATCTCTCCGAATGCGAGGGATAAAAAGTACCAAACAGTGTGTTGCAATTCCTAGAGCTATTAAATGAATATCATCAAAGATAATCTCACTCTTTTGGTGATTTTGATCCAAATTTCCTCCCAAATTAAAGATCCCTCTGAATATCTGGCTGATCAGGTTAGTATGGGTATTAATATTTGGATCTAGAATACTGGTGAATACAGGGTTGAAATATTGCAATTCATAAATAGCATAGTTTGATATTATTGAGTTACGCATCAAAGTAAGGATTTTTTCAAGACCATCAACATCAATCTTGTGCATATTGGAATATTCGTGACGTATAATATCCTTAAATGACTCAAAATTCACTCTACTCAAGATTGATTCAGTGTGAAGTACTTTGGTATATGCCAATTCAAATTTTAGCACTATATCTCTGAGAAAAGCACGAAGTTTCGGATCATCTTCAGAGGTAGATAAGATACCGAAAGTTAGAATTCCCTCATATAGCAATAATGTCATTTCACCTTGCGTTATTGCTTGGATTGTTTCACCTTGTGTTTCTCTAAGTGCATTAAGTACCGCTGTCAACAATCCTGCTTGCATATCTACATCACCACGTGTTAGAATGCTTCCTGCGAAAGAATGAGTGAAAACCAAAAGGCCATTTTTTGTAATAATATTAAGTTCTCCAAGCAAGAGGTACGCATCGCATTCTCGTTCAATACTAGAGATTTTTCCAAATGAGAAAATACAATCTTCTGATAAAACCATTTCCTTATTTGATTTTTCAGTATCTCAATTTTATAGACATTGAATTTTCATCTAATGGCTTTAATCTTGTCCATTTTTTCAATCTGATGAATGATAAAAGAAAGAATACTAGGGCTGAATATATAAGAAAAAAGGGTAACAAATACGGTTCTGTGGGGTTTTGATTATAATCCTGATGATATGGATAAAGAAAAAGAGTTGGTAATCCAAAAGGATTAAAAAAATCAAAAAACAGATCAATTATTATTATGAAGCTTCCGAACGAGAAATCACGATTATTAGTTCTCAAGAAGAGTAAAACAACCAATCCTTCAATAAGTTCAAATATATGAAGAAATAAAGAAACTAAATCAAAATAGGAAGGTTCAAATACGATTAGAGTGAGATAAGCAAAGAATACTTTAATTAATGTAATAAAGGTTACAACATTTAATACTTGAACATTCTTCCTCAAACCTAATGTTACAAAAAGGAAAATACCAAATAATATCGCAGAAGTGTAAGAATCAGGAATGAAAACCCAGAAAAAAAAATGATAGAATTCTAGACTCCAAAAATAATAGAATAACGTGAAACTCGGAATTGCAATATTTACAAAAATCCAAATAAATAGGATGTATTTATTTAAATTCAAGAAAATATCAATAAGCTTATTTGAATCTACTTTATTCGTAATCAATTTCAGTTTTTCTGAATTCCACACCATGAATTTATTTCCTTCATATAAGTATCATTATTTTAGACTTATTTCAGGAACATTTGATAATCTATCGGATAAAACTACTAGAAGGAGTGCAAAATGCTTGAGGATAAGTATTATGTAATAATTTGTTAGTTGGTGAAGTATGCCAGAGTTACCTGAACTAGAAGCAATTCGTGAATATTTAACTAATGTTCTATTCCAAAGAACAATAAAAACTATTGAAACATATTTTCATACTGTAATCCGATATCCTTCTGCTAACGAATTTGAAAAGTGGCTTCAAGGAGCTCGCTTGATTCAAATTGACCGTATTGGTAGAATTTTACGATTTTCGTTTAATAAATCTGAATTATTTTTACATCTTTACGTAGACCATGGATTAACAGGAAGATTGACATTCAAATCACTTTTAAAAAAGATTCCATCAAAAACAGTTCTCTCTCTCGAATTTGATAATGATAAAACTCTTATTTATCATGATTCTCGATTACATGGTATTATTTGGTTATATTCAGCTCTTAATAAGGAAAAAATGGATTATCCATCAATCATCGATGATTACGGCCCAGATATTTTAGAAATTTCAGAAATGGATTTTTTAGAACGAATACGAAAGTATAGAGGAGAAATAAAAGGAATTTTAACCAATCAAAAGTTTGTAACAGGTATTGGAAATGCTTATAGTGATGAAATTCTATTTGTAGCAAATATCCATTCTTTTTCAAAAAAAACCAATTTGAACAAAGAAGAGTTGAAAAAATTATTTTTATCATGTCAAGATGTACTTTCTAGTGCAAAAGATGATATATTAACCATGTTGAGTCAAACAGGAGAATTTGATGAAAAAAAATGGAGAGAAAAAATACTTAGGGTACATTTAAAGGGAAAAAATGAACATTGTCCTATATGTGGGCATTCTATATCCACAATTAAATCTAAAAGGATGACTTCGTTCTGCCGTAAATGTCAACCTTCTACAAATACTTTGTTTCCTTAATCATGTTGGGAAAAATGAATAATAAAACATGTTTAGTTAGGAACTTTATTTAATATTCATCAGAATAATATAATTGTGCACTAGTCTCGCAATAAAAACAATCTGGAATTAAAGATAACTAGTAGAGGGTTATCTAAACTTGATAATAATCTTTTCAATTAATCCTCATGAAAATTAATGGTGTTACGATGCTTAACTTCTTTTTTGAACCAAAATCAGTTACTATTCTTGGAGCTTCCTCCAATGAGACAAAGTATGGTCGTTTAATTTTCAATCATTTTGTTGTTCCTTTTCATGGCAAAATATATCCTATAAATCCAAAAACTAATTCAATAATGGGTATAAAGTGTTATTCCAGTGTATTTGATCTTCCTGAGGTTCCAGATCTTGCTATTGTGGTTTTACCTGCTAAATTAGCAATAAAAGCTATTGCTGAATGTTCTAAAAGAAAGATTCCAGCCATTATTGTTGTTACTGCTGGATTTTCCGAAGTTGGAAGAGATGATCTACAACAAGAACTCGTAAAAGCGTTAGGTGATTCGAGACTAATAGGACCTAATTGTTTAGGCATTATTGATACCCATACTAAAGTAAATACACTATTTCCAAATTTTGAACTACCTCACAAAGGACATGTTTCACTTATATCCCAATCTGGTTCTCTTGCTATCGATTTGTTACTTGCGCTTCAAAGGAATAGAATAGGATTAAGACGATTTGTATCGTATGGAAATGGAGCAGATCTTAACGAAACTGATTTCATTCAGTACTTTGGTCAAGATCCCGATACTTATGTTATAGGTGCTTATTTAGAAGGTGTAAAAGCGGGAAGACAGTTTATCAAGGTTTCTAGTGCAATAGCACGGAAAAAAGCTATTGTAGCATTAAAATTGCCAATGACTGAAGAGGTAACAATGGCTGCAAAGAGTCATACTGGAGCTGTTGCAAGTGCAACAGGATTGTACAAAGAAATACTTCGACAATCAGGAATCATCCAATGTGATAGTACGTCCCAATTTATTAATTCAATTAAAGCTCTGTATAAACAACCTCCTGCATTCGGTGATGGAATTGCTCTCGTAACAAATACAGGGGGGCCTGCAGCAATGGCATTGTATCGAATGAACCGTTATAATTTAGAATTGGCTACATTAGATGAAGATACTACAGAACAAGCAAGTGAAATTATCAAAAAACATCGTGTTTTAACCTCTCTCTCCCGAGATAAAGATGACTCTCCATTAGCTTTTGTGGATCTTACGGGAAGTGCAACAACAGATGTTATTACAGAAATTACTAGAGTATTTCTACAACAGAAAAGTGTTTCAGGAATCATAGTTGTGCCTAGATCCGACGCCCCTGTTGTTTCCAAGGATACTCCAGCACGAATTGCATTAATAAAACGTGAATTTCCTGAAAAACCAATTCTTGTATATAATTTACCTGATCCTACTGTGAATTCTGAATTTGAAAATTATGGAATTCCAGTCTATGATACTGCAGAAGATGCTGTAGATGGTCTTAATGCCTTGGTAGAGCGAGGAAGGATCTTAAATCAATATATGAAGTAGATGGATAGATCATGGATACTTTTGATGTCGAAAATGAAAAACAAAGAAAGATTCATGAAAGAGTTCGTTCTCTAATTATTCAATTTAGTGATAAAATAACAAAACATGTACAATTAAACACAGGAAGAATTTCTGATACACGAATACAAAAAATAGAAACACATAGCGGAGCAGGGGGGAAGACTTATGTTATCCAAGCAAGAATAAGTACTGCACTTGCTGGAGAAGTTGATGGTGGAATTGTTCTAAAATTCGCAAAAGATTTAGACGCAGAAGTTGAGAATGCAAATAATCTAGCAAGGCTATTATCTCTTCGTCAAAAGGATTGGGAACAATGGAAAAGTAACCATGAACTTTCTAAACGGATTAAGAAATTTCCAGATATACTTTTTGCTCCAGAAGTTATTCATGTGATTCCTGAAGTTAAAGCAATGATACTTGAATTCTTAAGTGGTTTTACTACTCTTTTTCACTTTTCTGTTTCGTCAGAACAAAAATGGGGATATGCTGGTTATTCATTAGCAAGATTACATGGTTCAAAGATTCAAGCTACTAATTTAAAACTATATAATCCATTATTTAACCTATTACGCTCTACTATTGATGAAAGATTCATTGATTATTGGTATCAGATATTAGAACAGTCAAAAGGAGGAGTAGATTTTATACATGGTGATAGTCATTTAAGTAACATTTTAGTGTCACCGATGCGAATCGCGTGGATTGATGCGATAATGCTTCCAAAACTTGATCGAATGGATGATATTGGATATATTTTAAGTCATATGGCTCAAGAAAATATAGCAAAAAATATTGGATATGGAATTGATGAAACTAAACTGATCAATACTATTACAAGATCTTGGGTACCCTTGATTTTAACAACATACAAATCAACTTATGATATTTCCCAATTATATACTAGATTACCTTTAGATTTCTTTTTAGGATCACATTTGATAATCAGGGCGGAATTATGGGAAAAAAACATTGCAGATGTGCTAATTAAATTAGGACAACGATTTATTTATGAAATGCCGATATCAAATATTCTTTTATCATAAGATCTTTCCCTAGATTTAAGATAGTGAAAACAGAGTACCTAATGCATATGCGGCTGCTTGGGATGCACGAAGTGGTTCTGAGGGTTCAATACCAATACGAAACATAGATATCTGTTTTCGGATCGTTAATGGAAGTCCTACCTCTTCATTTCCAAAAATAAAATAAATTACAGGTTTTTTTGATTCCATTGAAGTTATCTTTTGAATCATAATAGGTAGTTCATTGATAGGTTTCGTTCCCCATAAAGAGAACCCCACACTCGTTTTTATGCTATTAGCAAGAAATTTTTCAAGTGAGGGAGTAATATTATATTTAATCTTATCTATTCCCTTAAAATAGCTTGTTTTTACTTTTTCAATTAATTCTTCTGAAAGGTTGTTCTCATTAGAGAGAATAATATCCATTTTAAATGTTAAACTCAGTCTACAAAAATCAGCAACTTCTTGAACAGTAAAAGGGGAATAGAGGATCAATTTAGGAATAAAAGTCTGATCAAAATCTGTTTTATTATTCTGTAGTTTAAATTTTCTTCCTATTCGAGCTTGAATTATTTTCCGAGATTCTGTTTTTCGTGCTGGTTGAGAACGTATTTCTAAGTATAATAGGAATTCACTTGTGCTAGAAAGATGTATTTTTTTCTTCCCTAATCTATCAATTATCGCCTTTTTATGTAATGGTGCCTTCCCAATATTACGAAAATCAAAAGCATAGTCTGTATAGCCATTCTCTTTGATAAAATCAATGAGCGTATGAATTAAATATGAAAAAGACTCTGATTCAAAATTATAGAGTTTTGAGGGGATTTGTACTACACTAGCTACTCCTGGAGTTTTGAGTAATCCTTGTAAAAATGTGTCAACTTTACTATTTATTAAATCTAATTTGAATATTACACGGTTTTTCGAAATCCAATCATCTTTTTCAGTTTGGTAAGAATTTGAAAAGGAAGTGACATACTTTTCGATATCCTTAGAAAGTTGCTGCTGTTCTTGTGGATTGATGAAACGAGCGAGTTTTACAAGTAAATACATATCAGGAACTCCATTAGAATAGATAGTTCAACTAGATAATGATGGTTTTCGACAGTAACTATTATTATATTTTCATTTAGAATTTTCTTTTTTGGCACATTTGGATGTATAAAATATGAGATTCAAAATAGATGGAGAGATTATTGATAGACCTGCCGTTTGGTGGGAGAATGACATAGTACACATGATTGATCAAACAAAAATCCCATTTAGCATAGAAGTATTTAGTTCATCTAACTATCGTGAAACAGTTTATGCAATAAAGGAAATGATAATCAGAGGAGCTCCATCAATAGGAGCTGCTGCAGCTTATGGCTTGACACAGGCAGTTCACGAGTTTTGGCGAAATAAAGACTTTGATAATTTGATAGATAAAGCATATAATGAGATCTTATCGGCTCGTCCTACAGCTGTTGATCTTAAAAATGGTCTAGATGCCGTTAGAAAATCACAAGGATTAAATCCGGAAATCGCTTTAGCACAAGCAAATTCTTTTGCTAGTAGAATAATTGATGAAGGAATGAAAATCGGTCATATTGGTAAAGAACTTATTAAAGATGGAATAAAAGTTCTTACACATTGTCATACAGGATCGTTAGCATTAGTTGACCATGGTAGTGCGATTTCTCCACTCGTTCAAGCGTGGAAATCAGGAAGACGTTTTCATGTCTATGTTGATGAAACACGACCACGGTTACAGGGAAGGATAACTTCATGGGAACTAGCTCAATATGATATTGATCATACTGTGATCTGTGATTCCTTTAGTGGTTTTTTAATGGCTCAAGGGGAGATTGATCTAGTAATTGTTGGGGCTGATCGTGTTACGAAAAATGGAGATATTGCAAACAAAATTGGGACTTATAGTCTTGCTATATTAGCAAAA
>JAUUVJ010000013.1 GCA_030589605.1 Candidatus Hodarchaeota archaeon
CAAGTGATTTGGGAACTGAAGATATTGTCGTCTTTATAATATAAAAAAGTTTCTTTGCACTCCCCGCGTGACTAGAAAATGAAAACTCGAAAAATCGTTAGTTGATTCTGTACGTAGTGAAAAAAAAGAGAAAGAAGGAATTATCGACTTTCTCTTACCTCATGAATTTTATATCCATCTCCTACTAGTAAATACTATCGATATTAAGAGCGGTAAAGACATCTTGAATCGGATTGATGATTGTAGCCCAGATAGAACCAGCAAAAAGTAAGCCACATACTTTATGTTCGTTGTCATCAGTCATTATAACTGAACCACTATCACCACGATCACTCATCCAGTATGTTAAGAGCTGATTATCAAAGGTAGCAAATACATTCGTGTCATATTCGATTATACAGGTATAATCAAGCTGTCTAATTTCCTCACGAGTGACCTGAGTCGTTCTCCCACTTTTTACGACTTTCATACCAAGAGTAGCAGTGGAAATCCCATTTGGACGAGAAAGATCCATTATATCTGGACTCACAACCGTGTCATCAAGTGGTTTTGCAAGGGCTGCATCCACATGGTTAAGCCTACCACCCATAGAAATGGTTTCAAAAGAAGAAAGTTCCGCGATTTGATCAGCTAAACTACCATCATCCGCAGAGCCGGGTTGTAAAATAGGATCTCCGATTTGAGCATTATTACTATCTGCTAGTACATGATTATTTGAAAGAATATATGGCTCTTCATTCTGTCTAACTAGACAGCCTAAAGTGCCTGCTCCAATCCTATAATGGCCAATGGAACTACCACCTAGAGCAGGGCGATTAACTGATCGATTCGGAAGAGCGGATAATGCTTTGAGCACACCCGTTTGAATCACATCTGTTTTAACCCCTTCATACTCTGGGGGAATCGCTTCTCCTACGATATCATTTGGATCTTTATGTTTTCTAATAACAGAGACGACGATAGACAGGTCATTGGTGAATCGCCCATCTTTCATCTTATATCCGACTCCAACTCCAGTAATATTTTGTTTCTCTAACTCCTCTCCTTTTGAGAGGGTTAAAATCCTACTACTAATCTCAAGTATTTCTATTTGGTACTTACGTTTGATGATAAGTACGTCTTCTAACAAACTCATATTCATTCCTCCTTTTTCTGAATCTTTAGTTTCCCTATTTGTTGTACATCGATTGGAACTCCTTCTAGAACCTTCGGGAGACGGTCTTCTTTTGTGAGGTCCTCCTCTTTCTCAACTTTTTGCACAACACTTACGATAATTGCTAAATCATCTGTTTCTTTACCTTTTACGATTTTTTTACCGATACCAATCCCTACAACCCCTTTATGCTTGAAGAGCTGATCTTGATATTTTTTCTTCACTTTTTGTACTTCTTCCATCTCCATAATATTCATCTACATTTAATTTCTTATTTTGAACAATTCTTCGGGTTAACTTTGATATCATAAACGAAATAATTAGTTTATTTTGATATAACATCAATAAACGAGAGAAATTTTCGTTTAACTGTAACTCCCTTTAGATAAATTCCAAAGAAGAGGGCATCTCACTCAGAAAGAGGTGTAACTAGTTTTGAAATTACACTTCATTTCATATAGTAACTACAAAATCCCCTTAAAAGCTTTTCAATGTTGAATTAATTCTGGAATTTCCATCATCTCTTAAAAACCCGAAAAACCTCAATTTTCATTGATAGAGGAAGGATTATTCGTAGGAACCTCCCTTATGGCTCTTCAGGGATATATTATTCAAAAGGTTAGTTTTCTTTGAATTAAGCATTATTATTGCTGATGAAATCCAGAAAGAATGATTGATTAAAGTTATTTATCACTAATTATTCATGTTTTACAGGATAGAGGATTATATCGGATACAAAAGGTTAAGAGTCGTTGTAATGTCGTTTGATCGCTCGTAAACTGTCTAAAAGTATGTAAGGAATGAAATGCGGACATAAAGGATAGTTCACACCTGAATTAGAAGATTTATGCTACTTAAACTAATAACTAGTAACTAATTAGTTAACGATAGGACATGCTTAATTTCCACACGGTCGCTCTCATGCGATTAGTGGCCAAAAATAAAAGTGAAATTTCAGATTGCGAGTTCATTTTTTATCGTAATGTTTAACAATATATTCTGAAAGATATGAACCTGAATTACTTGGATCTTCTTTGATTTTTTCAAAACAACTTATTAATGGCTTGATATACTGATTAAAAAGATTAATTGAATCAATAGTATATAATAAACCATCAACCTCATTAGATAAAAAATTGATTATAGTTTCAACTATGAGAAATGGAACTGCGTTATTCAATTCCCTTTCTTTTCTACAAAATTTTCCTACATTTTCAAGAGGGAAATAAGCTAATTTACCTTCTTCTAAATCCTTGAGATGTTTGATTAATTCATCGATTTTATTCAATAAAATTCCTCTTCTTCAAATAAACATTTCCAAGGAATATTAAGTTCTTCTGATAAATATTCAATCGGTCTTTTTTTAGGGTATTTACGTTTGAGAAGGGCAGCTATCATACAAATATTGACAAAGTTATTTTCTTTTAGAATTTCAATTGCAGATTTTAAACTACCACCAGATGTTATCACATCATCAACAATGAGGATTCTATCATCTTTATCTAAATTACCTTCAATTAGCTTTTTATCACCATGTTCTTTTACTTTCTTTTTAACATAAAACCCTTTAAGAAGATTAGGTGAATAAGCTACTAAAGAAGTTAATAAAGGAATAGCTCCAGATTCTAATCCGCCTACTGCTGTGATTTTATAGGGAATAACATACTCAATAATAAACGCTTCAGCTACTAAACGAATACCTCGATCATCTAACATAGTTCTTTTCATATTGAAATAGTGATTTGATTTAATGCCAGAAGATAACGTAAAACCATCAGAGGTAAATTTATAGGATTTTCTCGAAATAATGTTTTTTAATTTCAATTTCGTTTTATCAAAATTACCCAAATTTAATTCTATTTTATGAATCTTGTCTTTTTTAGAACTTTTGATTCCAGAAGGGTATCTAATGTAATTTTTTATCCAATTAATTTGTGATGCGAATGCCATTAACAATCCTCATTCCTTTTAATTCTAAATATCTTTCTGAAGAATTTATACTCACAACTATGTAATAGAAAATAGCGGAAACGAAGTTCATAATCGAAGAAAAGACGGACTTTAAACACATAAATTCGGTACCCCATTAGAGTGATTTATGTTTATGAGCATATTTTGCCGCCTTTTTTAAAATTCTACCCAAAGGATCACTTTTAGGAATAGAATAAAAAAATACCCAACATAATAATACTATTATTCTAACCAATAACTAGCATTAATCCTCATAATATAAAGGTGGATATATAAAGCTTTTGCTTCTTATTGACAAGAGTTCCCTAGTTCAAAAGCAAATATGATATCAAAATATTACATTCAAGGATTTAATAGTTGAGTTGAAGATTTCTTATTTCTCAAAGGGAAGTAATTTCAGAAGGTTTCTGGTAAATGATGACTCCAAAGGAGAATCAATAAATGTATAGCTCTACATCAGTATTGTTGAAATGCAAATTACAAGTAGAAACTTAAAACAGGTTTCTAAACGAAATAGACAAAATATACACCTTGGAGTGGAATAATAAACCGACAAAATTTTCATCCTACAAAGATAGATTAGGTTTGAAAAAAGAAGAAAAAAACCAAGTACCAAAAGTTAACCAACGACAGAACTTGATAGGAAATCAACTTATTGGTTATACCGATAAAATAGGGATATGTATTTGTTATCCTTCCTTTGTTAAGATTTTCAATTACTTGTGAGTATCTCCCGAAATCAGACGTTATATTTACCTACTAAATAAGCATATATCGAATTATCCTTTTATATCAGAAAAATAGCTTCTCTGATTCAAATAACTCAATAATTATGAATGATATTTTTATGATGAATCGATTAACGTTTAGTCTTAGAGTCAATATCGGATAACACACGATGAATAGCGTAGGCAATAGTCACTTCTACATTCATAACTGGGATGATGAAAAAATGAAATTCAAAAACTAAATTCACTAGAGTGCGAATAACAGGTTCCATTCGGCATCTGGTATCAGCCATGTTTCCTGCTAAAATTAAAAAACCCATTTTACCTGTATTCATCATTTTTTGAGCTTGGCGTACTAAACGACCATCAATAACAGAATTAAAAAAATCATCTCCGCGCTTAATCTCCCCGATTGTTGATTTCCCTTGAAAATCACCTGCATGTAAACGAGTGAATTCCACCTCATGACCATAAGCTTCAACCGCTAACGCTAATTGAAGGGGTTCACGATCATCAATTAAAACGGATGAAACAGGCAAAGGTGACCCTCGATCTCATTAGTTCCCCCTTCTCACTCGAAGATACAATTATAATAACCCCAAAAATCTTCTAAAATTGTCATCGCTCAGAATAATTTGGAAAATTTTGGATATTCTCACAAGAATAGATATAGTGTTTCAATCATTCGATAAAGCATAGAGTACTTTTTTTTATTCATTCTCTTTGCCATATTTGAATATTACCGTTAATATCAGAAATCAAAAGTGTATTCCCAATCAATTCACAAGATTGAACCCAGGAGAGATCAGGGATTTGAGTAACGTGTTTCCAGGTTTTCCATTCCCAAATGTCAATGGTATCAGCTGCTAATGCAACTAGTAAAGGCTTATCACTAAAAAACTGATTTCTGATTTTTAACTCTGAGTAGAAATCTTGTTTCAACCATCCACCTAATTGGGTTACAGTATTGAATTGTGGTATTTGTCCAATATTCCACACATTGAGAGTACATTCTTCATCTAATTCCATACATTCATTTGATCCGATCAAAAGTAAATTGTCTTCAATAAGGAAAGATCCAATCCATTCTTCCTTTTGAAATACAGATTCTTGCTGAAAGGTAATTAAATTCCAGAATTCCAGTTTTTCAGTAGAAATTTGAACTGCTAACTTATCACCACTTACTGAAATATTCATAAAAGGTTGGCCAAAGTTATTGGATTGGATTTCAATGATTTCTAAGAGCTGTTTTGTGTCTTGTTCTAAAATTTCAATTTTATTACTTCCTACTATAAGGAAATAGCTATCTGAGATAAAAAGATGTTTAGGTATTCCAATTCGAGTTTGGAATTCATAAGCAAGCTTTTTTTCTTTGAGATCCCAAACTTCAATACTTTCATCTTGTTTACCTATGTATAAAGATGAATCAAAACTCGTGGAACAACAAAGGCTTGGATTTCTAGTGTATAACTTCCAATCGGGCTGATATAAAGAATCAAGATTTCTAAGTTGTATAGAACCTATATCACTAGAAATTATTAAATAAGGATCTGAAATATCTAGTTTATTTACAACATTTGGTTCCACAGGGAAACTATCTTCATAGATATACATATTCTAAACACAATTACATAGGTGGTTTATAATCTCAAAATTATAATATGGTGAACATTCGATTATTCTTCAAAATTATCATCACTAGGCCATGGTGTGCAAATCACGTCAAAAATTTGTCTATTTAATGGATCACCGCTTTTATCAACCATTTTTGAAAGATCATCAGAATCAATTATTCTGTCATAATTGGACTTAATATCTTTACTAATTTTCTCTCTATTTATAGTAGTTATTAAGTCAACATTTAAGCCAGCAGTTTTATATCTGTTAGATTGTTTTTTTGATTTTTGATCATTAATCGCTCTAGTTTGACTGTGCATCTTGAGTTCAATTATTCTTAGTTGTTTGTTTCCTGATCTTATAGCCTTACCATCAGGCTTAAGTAATCCACCATCAGAATGTCTAGTTTGAAACCCAAAACTAAATTGCTTAACGTCATTGAAATAACCTTGTTTGGCTAGATTGTTGATTAAGTATTGACCAAGTTTTTCTTTTTCTACTTGAGGGTGTCCTTTCAATGGTATACCTATTGCTTCTGAAATCGGAAGTAAATCTCTCTGAACAAATTCTTGCTGATTGAAATTATTTAAGTTTTGTATTTGTTGGTAATTTGGTTTAGTATTACAAATAGTGAATTGATCATAAAAAGATTGTGGGTTTAAAGGGAGATTGAGTATTGTAGGATTAATTCCAATTTCAGTTTTGGTATATTGTCTACTAATACCTTCATAATCTCTTGTTTTCCAATATATCTGTGTATTCGGTTTGTAATTATCCAATCCAGTAAGTTTTTTTGCAGCTAACGGAATATGAACTCTCATCATATTACCAGAGTTTTTAGGAAAAACAAAATGACTGATTGCTTTTACAGAAGTATACTGTCCAACTTGTGATTGTGGAAAATGTTTTTGAAATTCAAACTTTATTTGATTACCATACTCGTAATCGAAATAATTGTACAGATTCTGAGTGAACTGAATACGGCCTCGACTCTTTAATTGGCATGTATCGGTACCTGATATCTTTTTGTTTATATTAGACATTTTGATCTGATAATAGTCACCATCTTTTGCATTAGGAAAATATTGAGGAAGTATTTTCTTACGAAAGTTACTGGGAACAGTAATATCTCCAGATGTTTTGAAATGTCCAGTATTTGGATCTTTTTTCAGATTGATGGGCTTGATGAAAAAAACATTCTGACTTTTCGGATCAGGTGAAGTTACAATTTCAACTTTTTCTTTCTCTCTTTTAGCTAATTTTTGTTTTGTTTCCTTAAGAGCTCTTTTAAGATGTTTACGGGTAGAGTATGGATACAAAGGATCTGACATTTGAGCACGAACTATTTGATCCAATAAATTCTCTTCAGGTTCAAGTTCAGCTTGAAAATCATAGGGAGGAGGTTCAGGGATAGTAGGAGCTTGAGAAATTAATTCATTTACATCATTCAAAGAGGAAATGGTAATTTGAGGGTTAATTCGAAATTCTTCGGTAGATTCAATATCAATAGGTTCATTGAGAGAAATAAAATCTTCTGTGAATTCATCAAAATCGTTTAAAGATATTAATTCACTATCTAAACGATCAAACGATAAATCAGGTAAAAAATCTTCATCAATAATAACTGACAAGAAACGAGGAGATGGAATGGGATTAGAAAAAACATCAATTTCTGGAGATGAAGGGAGGTAATCAACTTCAGCAATATCCCATTCAAGTGCTGCGTACCCTTCTCCTTGGTAGACAGCATTAAACAGATTTAACTCACTAAATAACCATGTTTGAAAGTTTTCATGAGGAGTAAAACTAGATTGAAGTGAATCGATATTGAATTCATCAGCATTTGAAGTTCTTCTATCCGATAATTCTTCAATTTTATCAGTTTCATCATAAACCTTATCTTTAAATTCTATTTCATCTTCAATTTGATATTCTACTTCTTTTTCAATATTCTCTATATATTTCTGTATTTCAATATCTTCTGCAAGACTATTAACTTCAACATCAATTTCTTCTTCGTTTAAGTCTTCGATTTCGTAATTGTCATCATTAAAATCTTTATCAATATCTTCAATCTCTTCGATCTCTTCAATATTTACAATTTCATCTTCCTCATAGGTTTCAAAGGATTGTATATCATTTAAATCTTCAAAATCCTCTATTCCATCAATGGTTTCAAAATCTTCAATATTTTCAATTTCTTCAATATCTTCAATATCATTAGATTCTTCTAGATCGTCTGAAGAGTTAATTACAGTAAATTCATCATAATTTTCAATAATTTCATATTTTTCTTCTTCTTCAATTTCTATAACTAATACTTCTTCTTCCTTTTCTTCCTCTTCATTAGACGCTTCGATATCTGTTGAAGAATCAGAAGCAGTTTTAAGAGTAGATTCTGTAACAAGAACAGGAGATGTAGTCAGCTGAACAGATTCTAACAGAAAATGATCATCTAGAAGTTGCTCTTCCAATTGAGTTTCAATGGTTTCAAGTCCTGTCCATTCCTCCTCTTGAACAAACGATTCCAGTAATTCGAAATCAGTTTCAAGATTAAGATTAATGAGGAGAGAATCATCGTGTATATTCGATTCAGCATAGTAGGTATCCCAATCCTCAATATTAACTAAACCAGTAAAAACATTAGTAATATTAGTAAAATTAGCTTCAATAGAGCTATCAGGTGGGGTTGAATCAGAATAGTCAAAATTATCTAAACCATCTAAATCATAAAGATTATTAGGATCAGATTCAATTTCTGTTGCATCAATATCATCTAATAAATTATCCATCCCATTATCAAGTATGGAGTCATCTAAATCAGGGATAAGATTATCTAAAGTATCAAGATCAGATGAAGTTGTATCAAGATCAAACGTAGTATCAAAAATATTCTGGATAGCTTCAGCAGCCACTCCTCCTTACTCCACAACAGCTTCTTTAGATGATGAACTAGAATCAATACTACCTTCTGTTACATCCTTTCTAGGGCTTTCATAATACCACGGAAGTTTTTCCCAAGACTGAATAGGATAATAAATAGAGGGACAGCCATAATCATCATTCCAGGAGCGAAAATCGATCGTCCCTACTCCCCTCATCCCATGATGATGAAGAAGAGGATTAATCATAGAAGTACATTTATCTAGATCGAAAGAAGTCACTAGTCGAGGAGAAAAATGTTTATGATAGGAAGTAGGGCTAAGTTTGATAAGATCATAGGTTCGCATCCGAGTAGCTTCAAAAACAGAGTGAATTTCACTTGGAGTGAACATGTGAAACTTGGGAACTAAAGATTGAAGTTCAGAGGGACTTAATTCATTAGGTACTTCATCGCAAAAACGCTTTAGCATATGGAGAATCACTCTATCAGAGGGAGGAGCGACATACAAGCGACGCTTGAAACGACGAATTTGAGCAGGTTGAATGCACCAAGGAAAATTAGTCGCGGCAATGGTAATCGTGTGCTTGCCAGAAGGAGTTTCAAGACCATCCATATAACGCTGTAATTCCTTTTGCATTTTAATTGACATTTCACTCGATTGAGGATTATTAGACGAATTGGATGACGAACCAAATAAACCATCAAATTCATCAATGAAGATAATAGAGGGACTCTCCTCCCAAGCAACTTGGAAAAGGGTTCGAATCATTTTCTCACTTTCTCCATGCCATTTCGAAAGTAATGAAGAAGCAGTAATATTAAAGACAGGAATATCCACCTGTGAGGCTAAAATACGAATTAAATGAGTTTTACCACAACCAGGAGGACCAAATAAGAGAACAGAACTGGGAGGAGGATAGGACCCCTCCAGTACATCAGTACGATCTAAAGGAAGGTACACGACTTCCTGTAAGTGGGCTTTGACAGCCTCTAGACCAATAATATCATCCCAGGAATAGTTACGATCAGGTTTGAGTTGACAAGCCCGAATAATTACTTCTAATTCTTGTTGGTTAAGTCCTTCTTTCGAATTAGAAACAGAAGATGTAGTAGAAAAACCAATATTATCTGCTGTGAATGTTTTTTTTGCTTTTTTTCCATTTTTATTCGTTCCATGTTGGAGTAATAAACGTAACTGCTTAGCACGATAGATACATAACCGAGCTTTGGTATTCCACATTTTATGATAAGCTAAATCGGGAAATTGTTGGATGATCGCAAAAAAGACCTTGGCAGCTTGAACATAGGTAGTGTATGCTTGGGGTATTTGTTGCCGTTGGTCATATATTTCAGCTTGAACAGTTAATTCCAATGCTTGGAAGATAGCTTTCGGTAGCTGGGATGATTGATCCTTCAAAAAGGGAAAACACCTTACTGAAAGTGATTTGAGTTGTTTTTGTTTCCTATTTCCCAGCTTTCAATTGGAGTTTTAACAACCCGAAAAAAAATCAAAAGAGACTGGTAAGATATTTAATCAATATATCAATGTGAATTGTAACAAAGATAAACAACAAAAATTTTGAAGGAAAAATTAATCAATTCGCAAATAGAATCAGTAGTTACTCTCAAATGGGGAGAAACAAATGGAAAAGAAATTAACATGGAATGCAATAGGACTAGAACGAAAAACCAAAATTCTAAGGGATGAAGTAAAGAAAAACCAAACAGAATTACCAAAAGATCATTCACGGACATTTAAAAAACTACAATTGTATTTAGATGAACTAGATCACCTTCTGAATCAAATGAATAAGATTCATTCTGATTTAATCCCTCAATTGGAGGAGATATTTCGATTAAAATTCCCTACTCCAGAACTAGTTATACTAGCCTTATCAAGGCCAAGTATAAGAAATGTATTCGAAGATTTAAGAGATTATTTTGAGAAAGAACCTGAAAATCCATTAAGAATGGAAGATTATGATGAATTAGCCGCTTCTGGAGATGCTACGAATGTATTAGCATTAATAGGAGATGCAATACTTGATCTTAAAGTAATAGAGGTCATGTGGGATTCTTCTTTAAAAACAGTAGGAAAATTAACAACTCAAAGAAAGGAAATTGTATCCAACAAGAATCTAGCAAAAGTTTGTGATAAATGGGACTTATATGAGTATCGACTTAGTCGATTACTCTTTCCCTCTGTGAAAGATGCAAAAGAAAAATCAATACAACGTGAGAAAGGAACACTTGTGGAAGCAATTTTTGGTGTGATTTACATAGAATTAGGTGTAGAATCAGTTGTAAGAATTTTACCACAGGTACAATATCCTTGATAAAGGAATAAATTACAAGTATTCTGAGTGAAAATTGATGCCAGATAGCCCAAATGATGAACCAAAACATAATAAATTAGGAACTGAATTTTGGCAAAATTTTTTGGAATATATAGTCACATTTGATATACGTGAAGGTCAGTATTGGGATTATAAAGAAACCCTAACTCTCGGAAAACAAAAAAATGATGAAGCTCGTAGAAAAGAGAACCAAGAAATTTTGAAGGACATAACTGCTTTTGCAAACGCGGAATCAGGAGTTCTAATATATGGTATGAGCAATAAATCCCCTAGACACATTGTTGGTATAGATAATCCAGAAAACTGTCTTACTAAAATAGTACATTTACTTGAAAGAGAGTGTGAAAGAAGTATTGGGATTGAAATTGTTATTACTAATCACATTATTTCTACTGAAAAGAAAAATTGTTTAATCCTTTTAATTCCTAAAACGTCAAAAGCAATAGGAGTGAAACATTATAAAATTGGGCATCCAATTTATTATTTACGCAAAGAAATGATTTCTCACCCACTAAGAAAACAAAGTGAAATTGAAAAACTTATACTGGATAAAAAGGAAATAGTTAATGATACAATCCCAGTTTTATCGGTTATTGAAGAAACAATGAAAAGTCAGGAAAGGCTATCTCCTTCAAATTCGCATGAAGATATATGGCGTGGCTATTCATCATTGGATCAATTACCTCCAAAAGAAATTTTTCAAGAAATTTTGGTAAATATTGATAAGATTCCATACATTTCTCAAAATAAATTGTTTTTAGAATGCATAATGTGTTATAAAACTGAATTGTCTTTTGAAGATGTAAAAATAGAGACATTTTACAATATATTGGAACATAAGGATCATTTAAATTATTCTCTCTCACAATGGAATAAGTTACTTGAAAGGATCATCCAAACAACTCCAGGATTAATTGCTCTAAAGTTTATTGGATCAACAGAGTTTCTTGAAGGAGTATTCAAAGATAAGATATTAGAAGAAATTGAAAGCAATAAATATAAAAATATAGGTCATTTGCTCGAAATAGTAAGTCCGATAGATAAAAATTCTTCAAAAAGATTAATTGGATATATCATTGAAGGTATTGAAGTAAATAGGGACTGTACTATTACATATATTTGGGATCTATTCTTAAGACTAGGGATAATCGATGAAAAATTGGGTAGACATTTTTTTAATTCTATTCAGTGGAAAATCTATTTGCGAGGAGACAAAAATGAACAGATAAAAATTTTAACTGATATTCTTCAGAAAAAAGGAAGGTTCCTTGAACCATTACAAGAAAAAAAGCAAAAAGAGCTTAAATCTTTTATTATTAAATCAGAAAAACGACTTATCAACAAATTTCCTTGGAATGAGATTGTTACAGAAGATTCTAACTATTTCACCCTATTACCCTTACTTTATCAATTCAATCAATGGGAAGGTGAGGAAATTCTAGTTCTTAGTAGTTTACCGTGGGACATTATATGTCAGAGAACATTGAAAGAAGAAAGCCATAATTTTTTTCTGAAATCTATCCCAACTGTTATCCTAAACTCAAGAAAATTTCTAAAAGTTCAATGGTTTAATTTACTTATTGGAACAAAAAGGTTAGATTACTTAAATCGTTTTTTAACATCCATACAACATATAAAAGGGGGCTTAAGTCTTTATTTTAGAATTTTAGAAAGAATAGCTAGAAATCCTGAAGAAATCAAATATCTTTTGAAAACATCTCCGAAAAGAGAAATTGAAACTTTTTCGAAGTTTTTTATATCCAAAAAGACTAAAAAATGGCATAAAATATTAAATTATTTAGATACCCAAGACTGGGGTTATCATGGGAAGAATTCTTATGAAAATTATGGATATAAAATTCTAATTAATGCAGGATTGAATCAACCTTCAATCGAAGATTATTTTCGAAAATATCAAAGTGATTCTTATTATAAAATTGGTTCAAATATTAATCTAATACTTATCTCTCTTTTATTAGGGACAAGGAATGAACAAATAATAAAAAAAGTAATTTTGAAATCATTTTCTGAACATGAAAAGAAATGGTTGTATTTAATAGATTTTAGTAACTTTTTAAAAGCTGACAATCAAAGACTTGAACCTTACTTTTATAAAAATGAGATAATTGACTTTAATGAAGGGTTTGGATGCCGTTACTCTCATCTATTTTGTTTAATTCTTTTGCTTGAAATATTAGGTAAGTTTGATAAGCAAGACGGAAAAGGAAAGCAATTACTACAATCTATTTTTCAAAGTATTGAGAATTGCATTGCTTTTATAATAGAGAATAAAAACAAACTCCCATCAGAAAAAGATCCAAAGGATTCATCTAGAGATGTGAGAGTATCTAGCTTCAATGTAAATAATCTTGCTTCACTAGTTATAAATGATCCATCAATTATTACAAATAATCCTAGTGAACAAGATGTCTTAGGCCAATTCTTGAATATATTTCAATATAGTTACTTTCTGACTTTTGAGGGGATAGAAGAAAAATTAAAGGTTTTAGGTTCAAGATTCTTAGAGCACTACTATCATTATAATTCTAATAAAGCAGAATCATTTGCTTCCAAGTGGAAAAAAGAAAAAAACCTCTTTAACATTTATTATACTACAAAAACAGGCCTGATTAGAGAATTTCTCGTAAATCAAGTTTTATCTTTTATTGAGGCTAGAATGAATGGAGAAGATTTAGAAGTTAGTAATTTATTTCATCTTGCTTTTCCAGAAGCAAAAGAAAAGATCTTAGTGATAAAGAATTTAGGTGATTTACTGAAATCAGACTTTCATTCTATCAATCTCGCTTATTTGGAACTTGCGAACGGAGGATCATCAATTTCAGAAGAATGGATAAACAAAATTGACTGGAGGAGAATATTTAGATCAGATTATTCATTAAACGAGTTAAAGAGCGTTATCGAAGATTATTATTGGAGAGATATTCTAGAAAATGTATTAAATGATGTTTTTGATGAAAATAATGTAAAAATTCTATTTAAGATTTGTTTAAAGGAAGAAATTCCTCTAGTTGCATTAAACAATCTATATTTTCTCTTCGAAAGAAGATCACAGATGGTTAATGGTTCTAATCAAGTATTTCAAAGAATAATTAATCTTCCTGTATTTCAAAATTATATCTTTACTGAAGATTTGGATAAACTTGAAATTATTGAAGCTTTAAAGTTAATGCTATTAATATATTCTAAATGGGATAAGAACATTGGAACCTCTATTTTGAATGATTCAAGTTTCATAGATAAACTCAAACACAAAATTCACTGTGAAAAGATTGAGGATCTAATAGATACTTGGTATTTTATCTTTAAAACAATGGAAGATGATCCGATTGAGTTTGTGTTACAATTAAAAGATAAAATATTTCCAATCAATTGGAAAGGTTCAATTGATAATTTGATTGACCTATATGTTAAGAGAAATGACATTAAGAATATTTTAAGAAATATACCTACTCTCAAGCAAGCATTAGTAGATAAATTGCCAAATTTGTTGAATAAAGCGACACCTGATGAATACAGTTTTGAGTTTATTTGTCATAATATAGCTATTCTTTTATTAATAGATGGTTCATTAGCTGAACAGGTAGTCGCTTCTTTAAGTTGGGATGAACATTTTGATACAAAGAAATCATATAATCTAAACAATGGATTTGAAATCATAGCAGAATATTGGGGAGAAAGGTTAATATTAGTTTTAATACAAAGCAAAGGATTTAATCAAATTCAAATACAGGATAGAAAGTACAAGTTAATTCCTCATGATACCTATGAGTTAATTGGAAAACCATGGAGTCAATCAGATGTTGTTTGGCAAAAAAAAATGGATCTGTTAATAAAAATCCCTTCATTTTGGGAAATTGATTGGATAGAACAATTAAAAATTCTTGTTTCCGATAAACAAATCCCTACTTACAAAAATCATTTTTTCATGTTGATTGAGATATTTACAAAGCATCCAGAACACCCAGAGGTTCAAAAGATGTTCAACACACAACGATTCATTGATATACCATGGGATTTAGCGTACGAAATTCATGAGAGCGATGATGAAGAGTTATTCATCAACACTATAATCGATAATATACGAGGAGTATCTCAAAAAACTGCTGACGAAATCTTAAGAATATACTTCAGTGAAAATTAAAAAAAATAAGTCGTATTTTATTTAATACTTTAATGTTCAATTTGATTGGTTTAAAACCATATAGATATTTATTCCACCGATAATAACTTCATATTTTTCAGTTCAGATAAGAAAATGACTTTTATGCCTTTTTTTTAGTAAACTTTCTTGTTATGAATCATAAAAAAAGCTAACTATCGGTTGTTTTCATTTTGATTAAGAAGAATAGAGAGTATTTTTGATTATTTTAATTATTTTAACCTGTTGATTGATAAGTAATTGAAATAGATCATTTTCTAAGTAGAAAATGGGATACACAATTTCTGAAAAATCACAGATGGATGAAATCAATGAAATATCTAAAAAATTTATAAATTAGTAAGAACTATTAAATTCATAAACAAAACAGAGGGTTGAGATGTGAAAAAAGACTATTCTATAGATTTATTAGCTAATTATGGGATACCTAAAGGTGTAATCGATTATCTAAAAGAACAAAAATACACTAAACTGACTCTACTGCAATATAATTCCCTTGATCTTGTTTTTAAAGAAGATAATAATTTAATAATCTCCGCACCGACCAATACAGGCAAGACATTCATAGCTGAGCTTGCTGTAATAAAAAATGCGTTATCAATCCAACAAGGGAAATGTTACTTTCTATTTCCATTGAAAGCTCTAGCTGAAGAAAAATATTTTGATCTAAAAGAACGATATCAAGAGTTGGGGATAAGGATAGCAATAAGTTCCGGAGATTATAATGAATTTGATAATAATCTAGATCAGTTCAATGTTGTAATCTTGACATATGAGAAGTTGTTATCTCTCGTAATTAAAAAACTAGTAAGCATTGAGAATATTAGTTTGGTAGTAATTGATGAACTGCAACTTCTAGGTGATCCCGAAAGAGGAGCAAAATTAGAAATTCTAATAACAATACTTACAAGTAGATCATCAGTAAAAGCAAGAATTGTAGGACTTTCGGCCACACTAAATCAGCTCTCAACTGAAAATATTCAAAAATGGTTAAATGCTAAATTAGTCACAACCCCTGATAGGGAAATTGAATTACGAGAAGGTATATTATATACTGGTGGTCTAGAAATCAGTTTTAAGGATTACCAGCTTAAGAAAGGTGATTTCATTTATAAAGAACATAACTCTGGTGAGATCAATCTAGAGAAGGAAGCGAATTTTCAAAATACTAGATTTTTATCTCGATTAGCTTTAGAAGAATCTTTTTTAATGTTTTATAATACAAAAAACAGAACCGAGTATCAAGTTCAAGAATTTCAAGTCGAAATAACAAATGAGGATGAGCTTAATGCGCTAATAGCTGAATCTGAAAGAGTAATTGAAATAAATCCAACTTTTCGTCGTCTAAAAAGATATATGATTAAAGGAATCGGATTTTATCATGCAGGTATGATTCCTGAAGAGAGAAAATTGGTATCTAAAGCATTTAACGAAGAATTAATTAGTATTCTAGCTTCTACAACGGGTTTAGGAGCGGGGGTTAATACTCCAGCTCAGAATGTAATTTTTTGGGATAATAAATTTTTTGATGAAAGACCTTTCTCTGTTTCAATATACAAAAATATGGCCGGGAGAGCGGGTAGAATAGGACATGATTATGATTTTGGTAGATCTATACTTATTGCTGATAGTGTCATTGAAATGACGAGATTATGGGATAATTATATTGATGCACAACCAGAAACAATAAATTCTCAATTATTAGGTGGTAATAATCTAGCTAAATACATATTAAGCTTATTAGCTGCAGATATTTGTAATACTGAAGAAAATTTGTTGAATTTTATTTACAATACTCTCTTTGGGAGTGTTTACTTCGGTGAAGGGGGTTCAATGAATTATGAAGAATTTGAAATCACATTCAAAGGGGGAATAGAGAGGTACAAATCTTTTGGACTTATTTACGAAGAAGATGATTCCATTTTTGTAACAGATCTTGGATCCATAATAGCAAAAGAAGGGATATCGGATCATGGTGCACTAATGATATATAATGCTCTTAAAGAGCTTAAAAATACTGACATGAACGGAAATTCGGATTTAAATGATCTTGAAACTAGTATCATCCATTTAGCTTGTTCCACTAGAGATGCTTTCAGTAATTGGATTTTAGTATATTATTCTGATTATAGAGACACACCTATCTTAGATTCTAAGTGGGAAGAGATGTCAAGGTATGCACTGGATACACCAAGCGATAGAGATCATTTCTATCGTTCTATCAAAACAACCATCGTGTTACTTGATTATATTTCAGGAGAAAGCTACGCTCGACTTCGAAACAAATATCGTATTTTCCATGGTGATATTAGAAATAGTGCATTAGGGCTATGTTGGATAATAACAGTCATTAAAAAAATTGCCCAGCTTGATGAATTTGATTTTTCAGATAATTTTCATGACAATCTTGATGATTTACAGGATAAGCTATTCTTTGGAGCACCTATTGAAGCGTTAAATATACTAAGGTTAAGATTACCAATTATACACAGAAATCGTGCTATTGACTTAGCAACTGCAGGATTTAGAACGATCAAAAGTTTAATCGAGGCTTCCCTAGATGAATTAATTCAAGTAAATGGTATATCCAGAAATATAGCATTAACAATCCATCAATCAATTGAAAATTATATTCAAAATTTTATTAAAAGGACTTATGCAACTCAAACGCGTAAAATACGTGATTTAGGGAGAGATTCCTCATATATTACAGCTCTCTATGAAAAAGAAGGCCGAGAGTTTGAAAAAGCATGCACAGATATATTTCACGAAATCTTTGGATTTCAATGTATATATTGTGGAGAAGAAAGTGTTCACGGTTGTGATTTTTATTTCGAAAACAATAGCAAAGTTTACGCATTTGAATGTAAAAGGAAAACTGGAGAACGCTTATCACCTGTATCTGCAAGAGAAGCGGAGGAAATTCTAGGTAAGAGTGCCAATTTCAGTAATTGTATTAAAATAACTATTGGTTATCCAGATTTTTCTAAAACTGCAATAGAAAATAGCGCGTTAGCTGAAGTAACACTCCTAAATGTTGAAATATTAGGAGAAATGATTATTGAGTACTGGAAGGGAAAATTGAGCTCAGAAAAAATACTGGACATTCTAGAAATCCAGAAATATGTGGTAATAGATGATATTAGGAATCTGGATAAGTAAATCGATATCATAGAATAATTTTCGAAGAGTATGGGATGTAATTGTCTATTTTTTAATAAGTAATCTCATAGGGAAATTTCTAGCAATATTCATCATATCTTCAAGAAATTTTTTGGTGGGGTTATCAGAATTAAAGAATTCATCTATATGAGGGCCTTGTAAAGGAACAATAATTTGTTCTCCCTTTGAATTAATAGCTTGAATTGTTTCAAGTTGTCC
>JAUUVJ010000265.1 GCA_030589605.1 Candidatus Hodarchaeota archaeon
AAGTACAATCGGGAGTAAAAAAAGAGCTAAAAACAGAAATCCATCTATCACGTTTTCTGTTTGCACTGCTAAATCTATTCTTATTGTTTTAAGCAAAAAATACATGGTATAAGCTGCTAAAACATAATATCCACCTAGAGAGAGTTTAAACTGCTTTGCAATACCTAAAATCACGGAAAAACCCAAGGCTAGAACCGAATAGAGAATACCAAGCACCAAAGAACTCACGATTAACTGGTACGCTTTAACAGTTTCATAAGTACTTAACAGAAGAAAAAGACAAGTAGCGAAGAAGATGATTAAACCAATAATAAGCTTTTTTTCCTCATGGAAAAATTCAAATTGAAGGTGTTTGGTTACGGATCGGTCACTCATAGTAATTCTAACTCTCCTTGTAACGATGGAATAGGCTTTAGAGATGATCTAAGAGGTTCTTAAGTTATTATGGGAGGAATTATATGATATCTTTTCAATGTTCCGACAATAATTACGTTGTATTTACATTTTTTCGTGTTCTTCTTGTTTCAAACCTGTGATTAGTAAGAGGTAGAAAAAAAAAAAGGGGGGGTGATTGAACGCTATTCTTTTAGCGCTTCTTTCGCACGAGCCTTCTAACTATCAATGCTATGCTTATTATGGCAAAGAAAACTAGTGGAAGAGTAAATCCTGTAACTTCCCTTGTTTCTGGTTCTGTTGTCGATGTTGGTTCTGTTGTTGGTTCTGTTGTTGGTTCTGTTGTTGGCGTTGGTTCTGGAGTCCATCCGTGGTCAGCATGGTCGAACAAAGTCCAGTTTCCTTCGTGCAGCATGTCTGATAGATTACCAGGATAATGGGGGTTCTCATATCCACTATAATTACCAATTAATAGTGGGGCAAATGGAACTCCTGCGAGAGCTGTAGGATTGATGTAAGCTGAGCTTCCTGTTTTGGTCCAATTGTAATAGGCCTCAGAACTGTTGAAAAGTGCAACACCTCCACTAAGCACAGATCCTTCAGTATGCGAGGCTGTTAGACTCGCGTGTCCAGCAACAGTGACAACTGCTCCACCTTCCTGCCACTGGGTAAAGACTATATGGGGTTCGCTCAAGTTCAAAGGATAGGATCCCACGACACCTGGGGCAAAAATCCCATTAGAAGTCCAAGTGTCATGTACATCTTCGCCACCATTGATCGCAGCAGCACCAGGGATATCTATTGCGTCGCCAGTTGAGTTGACACCTTGTTGAAGCGGTTCACTGGTAAACCTGATCCTAGATCTTGGACCATAGTAATCTGTGTTTAATAATTCAGCCTGAAGATCATCGGACGCGGTAGCAGCGCTATAGCTGGACATCCTTCCAAGTGCTTCCTTTATTATGTAAACACTTTCATATGCACCGTATGCGCAATAGGTTGGAGTTTTTCCAGCTTTCGCGACATAAGCATCTGAAAAAGCTTTGGTCGTTGGTGTTGCTTCTAAACCAGGAGCAGCAGGTTGCATTAGAATCTCACCGTAGCAACCACCCTCAGTGGCATCCCAAAAGGTACTGGCTTGAGACTCAACATTCGTTCCTGCGAGGATTTGAGGTAATTCAAGGGCTGCCCACGCTTGTGTAGCATATTTGCCAACAGGGCCAGAGAAGATGGTCGCTATGGCATTGCAATCGTCATCAACTCCTGCCCCGAGAGCTGTTGTAACAGCATCCAATGTTGCTTGTGTCGAAACGACAACGTCATCACTGAATGTTATATCTGCTGCGCTAGCAACTACACCAGCATAGTAAGCCAAGAGTGGTATATATGATTTGAAATTATTCGACATTCTCAAGGCCCACATATCGTCTTCTCTGAAAATTGTGATATTTCGTACTCCAGAAACTGGTATCAATTCGTAAGCATATAAAGCTACTGTTGCTAATGCAAGGCCAGTGCCATTTCCAGGCATTACTCTCCAGAAATATTCGCTGATAAGGGGAACTGTTGATCCTACACCAAGGAAAGGTCTGTCTAGGTGGCCTCCCAGTTGGAGTGATTGCATAACCTCTGTACGGAATCCTCCTATTGCTGCTATGACATCATGTTGGACAGCTAGTTTTGTCCAGGACATAGCAGCTGTGGTTGCATCTGGGAAACCCAAATCTCCTGAAGTTGTCTCCTTTACAAGCGCGAGAGTATATGTCGTGCTTCCTATCGTAACGCCACCAGCAGTATTGATTTCTTCAACAGCTAATTCTGCTCCGTAATTAGCGTCTATACCTGGAGTAATTTTATCTGGTACAAGGGTACCGATTTTAATTACAGTTTGCTGAGGTTTAGCTGTTGTAAAAAATGGTACTGTAGCGAAAACCATGCAAAAAATCAGTATAAATGCAAATAAAGATTTTCTATTTTTCATTTCTGATCACACTTTGTTTTTTTCAGTTTTTTAATTTTTTATTAAATGGTTTGAAAAAAAAAGAGGTTTATTTCAAACAGAAGAATGTGTCCCTTTCCATTTAATTATAAATCTTACGTAAGTTTATTCAAATATTAATATGAAAATATGTATATAATAATTACAAATAATTTGAGTCCATATTTGGAGAAATATATTTAATGGTGAAATAGGTAGGAAATTAAAAACACAAAATAATGATTTCTCATAGCTTCAATATTTTAAATCTGAAATTACATTAAGACTGTTTATTTTAAAATGGTGATTATATGGAATCATTTGAGTTGGAAGAAAGAATTTGGTTTAAGGCGGGGAATTGGCCAGAAGAAATTCCAAAACATCTTGAGTACCCTGAAAATTTTCCAATCTACAAATTTCTTGAAGAATCAGCCGAAACTGATCCAAATAATGTAGCTCCTGTCTTTTTTGATACAAAGATTAGCTATAAAGCATTATGGGAAAAGGTTTTACGATTTGCAGACTCTCTTCAGAAATTAGGGATTAAAAGAGGTGATAGAATTGGAATTTATCTTCCTAATTGTCCCCAATTCGTCATCGCATTCTTTGCAATTAACCGCTTGGGCGCTACTATAGTCCCATTTAACACTCAATATGTGGATCATGAGTTAGAATATCAAATTAACGATTCTGGAGCAAGAACGATAATATGTATTGACATAACCTATGGACGTGTTAGGAAACTAAGAGATAAAAAGATAAAAGATCTTGATAATGTTATTGTAGCCAGCTTACATGATGAAATATCATTTTCAAAACGTGTACTTGGAATATTATTCGCAAAATTACCTCCCCGAAAAAGAATTCGCTCTGGTGATTATTCTTTTAAAGAAATGGTAGAAAAGGGGGATCCTTCAAAAGTACCAGACGTTGAAATCAATCCGAAAGAAGATTTAGCATTAATACAATATACTGGAGGGACTACAGGTGTTAGTAAAGGTGCGATGCTTACAAACTACAATATTGTAAGTAATCAGATACAATTAACAAGTTTGATGTATCCTCCTATTAATCATGGTAAGGAATGTTATGTTTGTGCACTACCTTTATTTCATATTTTTTCGTTAAATTGTATAATGATCTCCGCTATAAGTCAAGCTTCAAAAATTATTCTTCTTACGGATCCACTCGCTGGTAAGCCGATGCTTCAAGATCTATTAGAAACCTTATCTAAATATAAACCAACATTTTTTCATGCAGTTCCATCTCTTTATGTTGGTCTTCTTTTTCATAAAGATATTAAGGATTATGATCTAACTTCAATTCGAGCATGTCTTTCTGGAGCTGCGCCATTGCCAGAACAAGTTATGTATAATTTCGAGGAATTAACAGGAGCAAATGTCGTCGAGGGGTATGGTTTAACAGAAACATCTCCTGTTACACACGTTAACCCTTTGGCTGGTGGTGGTAAACGTGCAGGTAGCATAGGTTTTCCTATACCTGATACAGACGTGAAAATTTTCGATCCTTCAGAAGGAAAGGCTAATATTGAACTTCCTCAAGGTGGAGAAACTCAAAATGAGGGAGAGATTGGAATGAAGGGGCCTCAAGTATTCGGTGGGTACTGGAATAAACCCGAAGAAAACAAAAACATTTTTAATAATGATGGTTATTTTTTAACAGGTGATATTGGCTACATTGATCCTGATGGCTATTTTTTCATTACAGGACGTAAGAAAAATATGATCGATGTCAGTGGCTTGAAAGTTTATCCGAGAGAAGTTGAAGAAGAGCTTTTTGAACATCCTGCTGTTCAAGAAGTTGCAATTGTCGGTATTCCTCATACATTTAAGGGAGAAACAGTCAAAGCTTTTGTTGTTTTACGTGATAATGAAACTGCGTCAGAAGAAGAGCTAATTGAATTTTGTAAAGGGCGAATTGCGAGATACAAAATCCCTAGACATGTTGAATTTCTAGATGAATTGCCTAAAAGTGCGATTGGGAAAGTCCTACATCGAGAACTTCGAGATGGTGAATGGAGAAAAGCTGGTAGAAAGAAATCAATTGATGGATGAATTAGCTCTCTTTGAATGTGATGAGATTACCATCACAAACAACTTCTTCCTCGTTTACTAGTTCCTCAATATGCTTTTCAATATGAATTTTTTCAAATAACTCCCAGATGAAAAAAAATATATAACGTGTAACTTAGCTTTCACGACATACCTCTAAGAATCCAATTGATATATTTACAGAATAAATCCAGTATTACTCTAAGGTTAATCAATATAAAGAATTGATTTAGCTTAATCAAAGAAGTGAGGATTGATAGTGATGACTTGGTTGCATCTAGGCGAAATGATTAGAACTCATATGTTTAAATATCCGGATAAATTAGCGGTTAAAGACGCAAATCGTTCTCTTACTTTTAAAGAGTATAATACACGAACTAACAAATTAGCAAATGGCCTTCTTAAAAGAGGTTTAAAGAAGGGTGATAAAGTAGCTGTTCTATTAAATAACTGTATTGAATTTATGGAGATTTACGCCGCTGCTGCGAAATCTGGTCTTATTATTGTACCTTTAAACTTTCGGTTACTTCCTAAAGATCTCTATTGGATAGCTAGTAATTCAGAAGTTAAAATGGTAATAATTGCAGAACAGTACTATGATACAACTATCAAAAATTGGGATCTGATTATCAAATTTGGCCTTGAAGAGATACAGATGGTTTTAGTAGGTAATATTCCTATTAATGAAAACTGGACTAATTTTGAAGACATTATCAAAGAAAGTGAGGATGAATTTCCTTCTGTAGAAATAGATCCTGAAGATCCGTGGATCCTTCTCTATACAAGTGGAACAACAGGAAAACCTAAAGGTGTTCTACGTTCTCATCGTTCGTATACCTCTTTTTTCCTAATTAATGCAACTGAATTCTCTTATACTCCATTGGATTATGGACTCGCTCTAATGCCATTATCACATGTTAATTCAACTTTTTATGCATTTGTTTTTACTTATATTGGAGCAAGTGTTTATATTCACCTAGAATATAACTTTAACCCTGAAGAAGTTCTTCAAATCTTAGATCGAGAAAAGATAACCTTTACATCATTAATTCCAACACATTTTAACCTTATTTTAGAATTACCTGACAAAATAAAGAGTAAATATGACTTTAGCTCTATTCGTTCACTTCTTACTTCTTCTGCACCTGCTACTAAAGAAATGAAATATGGTGTGATGGAGCTTTTCAAAAATGCAAGACTCTTTGAAGCATATGGTTCAACTGAAGCTGGATTAGTTACCATACTACGTCCTGAAGATCAATTTACAAGAGCAGGTTCTATAGGTAAAGAATGTATTGGATCTGATATAATTCGAATATTAGATTCAAATAACCAACTAGTAGCTGATGGTGAAATAGGCGAGTTATTTTCACGTAGTCCTATGCAACTCACGGAATATTATAAACTACCTGAAAAAACGATAGAAAGTACTATTGATGGATTTTTTAGCGCAGGAGACATGGCTAGAAGAGACAAAGATGGATATTACTATTTAGTTGATAGAAAAGCAAATATGATTATCTCTGGAGGAGAACATATTTATCCTTCAGAGGTGGAAAAAGTTCTTACTGCTCATTCAGCTGTTGTTGAATGTGCTGTAGTAGGATGTTCAGACCATAAATGGGGAGAAGCAGTTACAGCTATCTGTATTTTGACAGCAGGATATGAATCTTCCAAAGGTCTTGATAAAGAGCTTAAACAGTATTGTAAAAC
>JAUUVJ010000430.1 GCA_030589605.1 Candidatus Hodarchaeota archaeon
ACGAGGATTACCATACATATAACCCACTTGACAAAATCGACAGCGGAAAGCACAGCCTCTCATTAGTTCAATTGGAGGATGTAGAGGAAATTCTTCATTATCAGAGTAAGGACAATACTCATCTAAATTTATTGGATTTCCTGGAGAAACTTTAACTATTTGATTTTCTCTGTCTAAGAATGCAACTCCAGGTAAATTGTAGAATATTTCTTTCCCTTGTTTATCATTGATGCTTTTGACTATTCTTTTCACTAAATTTGGGAATATTTTTTCACCCTCACCAATGACTACAAAATCTACTCCCAAATCTAAAATCTTTTGTGGATCACCTGAAGCATGGGAACCACCAACTATTGTAAATACTTTTTTTGATGGGATTTGGTTGTTTATTGAAGCTATACGCTTTTTTAATCCACCTAAGGTCATACTTCGGGATGATTCTCCATAAATTACTAAATTACCGTCTTTTAATCTATTCTGAATATGAACTACTGGATCACCTTTGATATTCTCATATTGGATCTGATTTTTCTGAAGACTTGCTGCTAATGGCCCCAAAGAATACCAAGTATTCTTCTCCCAATATAGAAGAACAATTACACGACTTGGGATTCCTTGGATCATTCTTGAAGTCCACCTTTATGAAAGATAATTGAAAATTGGATAAATCTTATCTTTTTGGAGACTAATTATTTTCCTTAAAAATTAATCTTGGTATTTATCTGAAGAAAGAAAAGAATTAATCCCTTGGCCGTGATTTGAACACGGGACATCCTGGTTTCAGCGCAATGCCAACATACTCGTCACAGAATTCTCGGAGATGCGTGTTAAGACTACAGCCAGGCGCTCTTCCAGTCTAAACTACCAAGGGGTTGGTTCGAGAACAAGTAAGGCGCCTAGATGAAAATATATAAACCTTGTTTCTGGAATAAGATCTCTTTTGAGATTTTGAGAAGGAACTTGATGAAAATTGTGCTTTTATTCCCCTGCTTGTTTTAGCTCTAACCTTGCTTCCAGGTTATCAACCTTTTTATGGAGCTTTTGCAGTGAACTGATAATTATAGCTAGTTTTCGATCCAATTCGGACGATTCCTGTGAAAGTTCAAATTCTTGGGGCACAAGCAACTTGCCTTCACCTAAACCAGCCTGTTTAAACAGATCACTAGCTACTTTAGAAAGTGCTGCAGGAGTTATTTGATGTTCAATGTCTGCTTCTGTACAAGCATGTTTTAAGGCACTTAGAATCGAACCTTCAGTTACTTTAGCTCCGACATCTACTGTTGAAATGCTATCTCCCCTGAAAATAAGTTCTACAACATTATTGCCTTGTTTCTTTGACAAACGAGCACGAAAAGCCATCCCAGGTATTGATACTTCAGGCATTTACTTTTTCCTCTTTAAATGATTATTAGATTAATTGAAGAATAACAAAAATTTTAGTCATATAATTCTCTTTTAAATTCTTTCGAAAACATTCTGATTTGTTTAGTAAAGTTCACTTTTCTCTTAAGAAGGTTCAGTTTTACTGAAAAAATCCTTTTAATGAACGACGGATTCCATCCATAAAAGAGAGACCAGACGTCATTAGACGCTTTACTTCAAATAAATAACGCCTTCGTGCAATAGTTTCTGAAAATACCATGTAAGATACTATTAAATCAGCTCCTACAGTAATTCCAATTAATAAACGTATTATACCGAGCTCTTCACTTCTTTCGTAGAAAAATAGCATAATAGAAACAATAAACAAGATTATTCCAATCCCTACTGATAAACTGGTAATAATAATCCAGATATGATATTGCCGTTCTAATTGTTTGAGTTCTCCTCTCCCTGAATCTAATACTTTCTGAATACCTGAAGGAATTGCAGACATTAGCAAGATCACCAACTTTCTTTTGTAATTACTTGAAACTTGAAACTTGAGATTTTGATCAAAATGACATCTTATTTATTGAATAATCATTGATTATTTAATGCTTAAGAGTTTTCTCTTATTTCGCAAAAACCTCAAGAAATAGAAGAAAAATCACACATATCACAATTAAAAGAATTATATAATCTCTAATTTGCATTTTTAAAGGTTCAATAATTGTTTTAGGGGTTTTAGCATTCCAGTTACGTGAGAAAAGAGCTTCTGCAAAATAATTAGCCTTATCCTGAGTCATTACTATTAATGGAATGCTTATACTAGGTAAATATTTTATTTTCTCAAAAAGATTTCCATCTAGAGGAATTCCACGAGAGATTTGCATATTATAAATATGTTGACTTTCTTTTTGAAACAACGGAAGAAACCGATAAGACAAACTGATTTGCCATGCAAAATTATATGGAACATGTAAAGCCCATAATGCTTTAGCAAGCTCATCTGGACTGACTTGCTTTAAAAACCAATTAAAAAGCCATGTCATTCCCCAAAAGCGTAACATCATTAGTACAAGATAATCTACTTCCTTTGACACAAATAGAATATTCAGAATGAGGATAAACAAAGTTGGAATTATGAAAAAAATGCACAGTTTTATGACTTGACGAAATGAGGTTAACCGAAAATAAGCAAGTATGAATAGCACAATAATCCCTGTTTGTAATATAAGATGAGTAGAGAGAAGAATTGTAATAAATAGGATCATTATTGTGAATAAAGAGACCCGTGGATCGATTGACATATTATTTACCTATTAAAGTTGTGGAAATTAACTTAACCTTCTCTTCAAAACTCGATTGGCTTAAATAATCGCTTAAAAGAGTGTTCGATGAATATTCCTTTTCTAGAAGTTGAACAAATGAATAAATTTGTGGTATTTCGAAGAATTCCCTTTTATTTTTATCAACTTCAGTTAGAAGTTGAAATGGTGTTCCTACAAATTGGATAGTACCATTATTCAGTATAACTATACGATCACATAATGTTAATTGAAATTCAATATCATGTGAGACAATCATAAAACTTTTTCCTTGATTTTTCATGGTTTTTATCGTTGATTTTAATAATTCAAGATTTTTTCTGTCAATATTAGCTGTTGGTTCATCTAATAAAAAAATACTGGCTGATGGCCCTGCAAAAGCTACAGCTAATTCTAATCGTTTCTGTTCCCCTCGAGATAAGATATTTGGATGTTGATGACGCAGATCCATGAGTTCAAATTTATTCAATAATTTTTCTAACTGCAATTCTCT